>NZ_JCAKMY010000006.1:0-144703 GCF_059515845.1 Acinetobacter sp. CY79 | reverse complement strand
CAGTTACCTGCGATCCGATGAGGACGTAGTTAATCATTAACAGCATATATTTGAGTTGAAATAAATTGTTTAAGGCTCAGAACTAAATTGACATTAAATTGTGACACGCAAGTGAAACGATTGAGTGGAAATGAAGAACTGAGAAACTAGCGATTAACTGAATCAAGCGTTTTGGTATATGAATTAGATTGAAGCTGTACAGTGCTTAAATGCACAAGACGCGAACTGTATGATTGACTAAGTAATTGGTTGATCTGTTGCTCATCCTACTTGTAGAGGATGAACGACTGTTTGGGGTTGTATAGTCAAGTAATTAAGTGCATGTGGTGGATGCCTTGGCAGTCAGAGGCGATGAAAGACGTAATAGCCTGCGATAAGCTCCGGGGAGGCGGCAAATATCCTGTGATCCGGAGATTTCTGAATGGGGAAACCCACTTACCATAAGGTAGGTATTGCAACATGAATACATAGTGTTGCAAGGCGAACGAGGGGAAGTGAAACATCTCAGTACCCTTAGGAAAAGAAATCAATTGAGATTCCCTTAGTAGCGGCGAGCGAACGGGGAAAAGCCCATTAAGTCATATCAGTTCTAGTGGAATGCTCTGGGAAGTGCAACCGTAGTGGGTGATAGTCCTGTACACGAAAGGGCTGATATGATGATGTCGAGTAGGGCGGGGCACGTGAAACCTTGTCTGAATATGGGGGGACCATCCTCCAAGGCTAAATACTCCTGACTGACCGATAGTGAACCAGTACCGTGAGGGAAAGGCGAAAAGAACCCCTGTGAGGGGAGTGAAATAGATCCTGAAACCGCATGCATACAAGCAGTGGGAGCCGGCATTGTGTCCGGTGACTGCGTACCTTTTGTATAATGGGTCAGCGACTTACATTCAGTAGCAAGGTTAACCGAATAGGGGAGCCGTAGAGAAATCGAGTCTTAATAGGGCGTTTAGTTGCTGGGTGTAGACCCGAAACCAGGCGATCTATCCATGAGCAGGTTGAAGGTTGGGTAACACTAACTGGAGGACCGAACCCACTGTCGTTGAAAAGCCAGGGGATGACTTGTGGATAGGGGTGAAAGGCTAATCAAGCCTGGTGATAGCTGGTTCTCCCCGAAAGCTATTTAGGTAGCGCCTCGGACGAATACCATTGGGGGTAGAGCACTGTTTCGGCTAGGGGGTCATCCCGACTTACCAAACCGATGCAAACTCCGAATACCAATGAGTACTATCCGGGAGACAGACTGCGGGTGCTAACGTCCGTAGTCAAGAGGAAAACAATCCAGACCGCCAGCTAAGGCCCCAAAATCATAGTTAAGTGGGAAACGATGTGGGAAGGCATAGACAGCTAGGAGGTTGGCTTAGAAGCAGCCACCCTTTAAAGAAAGCGTAATAGCTCACTAGTCGAGTCGGCCTGCGCGGAAGATGTAACGGGGCTAAAACTATGTGCCGAAGCTGCGGATTTGCAATTTATTGCAAGTGGTAGGGGAGCGTTCTGTAAGCCGATGAAGGTGGATTGAGAAGTCTGCTGGAGGTATCAGAAGTGCGAATGCTGACGTGAGTAACGACAATGCGAGTGAAAAACTCGCACGCTGAAAGACCAAGGGTTCCAGTCCAACGTTAATCGGGGCTGGGTGAGTCGACCCCTAAGGCGAGGCCGAAAGGCGTAGTCGATGGGAAATTGGTTAATATTCCAATACTTCTGTGTAATGCGATGAGAGGACGGAGAAGGTTAAGTCAGCCTGGCGTTGGTTGTCCAGGTGAAAGGTTGTAGGCATGTATCTTAGGCAAATCCGGGGTACTCTATGCTGAGAACTGATAGCAAGCTGCACTTGTGCAGTGAAGTGGCTGATACCATACTTCCAGGAAAAGTCTCTAAGCTTCAGTTACACAGGAATCGTACCCGAAACCGACACAGGTGGTCAGGTCGAGTAGACCAAAGCGCTTGAGAGAACTCTGCTGAAGGAACTAGGCAAAATGGTACCGTAACTTCGGGAGAAGGTACGCTGCTGGCGGTGATAACCCTTGCGGTTTGAGCGGCGAGCAGCCACAGAAACCAGGCCCCTGCAACTGTTTATTAAAAACATAGCACTCTGCAAACACGAAAGTGGACGTATAGGGTGTGATGCCTGCCCGGTGCTGGAAGGTTAATTGATGGGGTTAGCGTAAGCGAAGCTCTTGATCGAAGCCCCAGTAAACGGCGGCCGTAACTATAACGGTCCTAAGGTAGCGAAATTCCTTGTCGGGTAAGTTCCGACCTGCACGAATGGCATAATGATGGGGGCGCTGTCTCCAGCAGAGACTCAGTGAAATCGAATTCGCCGTGAAGATGCGGTGTACCCGCGGCTAGACGGAAAGACCCCGTGAACCTTTACTGCAGCTTGACATTGAACTTTGATCTTACTTGTGTAGGATAGGTGGGAGGCTTTGAAACTCGGACGCTAGTTCGAGTGGAGCCAATCTTGAAATACCACCCTGGTAATATTGAGGTTCTAACTCTGCTCCATGATCTGGAGCGAGGACCATGTCTGGTGGGTAGTTTGACTGGGGCGGTCTCCTCCTAAAGAGTAACGGAGGAGTACGAAGGTGCGCTCAGCGTGGTCGGAAATCACGCGTAGAGTATAAAGGCAAAAGCGCGCTTAACTGCGAGACCCACAAGTCGAGCAGGTACGAAAGTAGGTCTTAGTGATCCGGTGGTTCTGTATGGAAGGGCCATCGCTCAACGGATAAAAGGTACTCTGGGGATAACAGGCTGATACCGCCCAAGAGTTCATATCGACGGCGGTGTTTGGCACCTCGATGTCGGCTCATCTCATCCTGGGGCTGAAGCAGGTCCCAAGGGTATGGCTGTTCGCCATTTAAAGAGGTACGCGAGCTGGGTTTAGAACGTCGTGAGACAGTTCGGTCCCTATCTACCGTGGGCGTTGGAAATTTGAGAGGATCTGCTCCTAGTACGAGAGGACCAGAGTGGACGAACCTCTGGTGTACCGGTTGTGACGCCAGTCGCATCGCCGGGTAGCTATGTTCGGAAGGGATAACCGCTGAAAGCATCTAAGCGGGAAGCCTACCTCAAGATAAGATTTCCCAAGGACTTTATGTCCTCTAAAGAGCCGTTGAAGACTACAACGTTGATAGGTTGGATGTGGAAGCATAGTGATATGTGAAGCTGACCAATACTAATTACTCGTGAGGCTTGACTATACAACACCCAAACAGTTGTTGTATAAAAGCTCAATTGATTCGATATACATCAAAATAGCTTGATTCAGTAAGCCGTTAGTATCACAATATTCAACTCAGATATATCTGTTAATAACTTCTTTGACCAAGCAACGGCATACATCAAACGATGTGAATAAGACCCAAGCAAAGTCACAACAGTTGTGCTGGCGACAATAGCAAGAGTGAACCACCTGATCCCTTCCCGAACTCAGAAGTGAAACCTCTTTGCGCTGATGGTAGTGTGGGGTTACCCATGTGAGAGTAAGTCATCGCCAGCTCATTATTCTTAAAACACCCCCTTCAAACGAAGGGGGTGTTTTTTTATGTTTAAAGTATTCTAAAAATTACGTGAAGCAATACTCAGAGCTGAAAGGCACTAAAAAGCTGTTTATAATATAATCAAAATTATTAATGATTATATTAATCAATATATTAAATGCATTGTAGTAATACATTTTTTCAATAAAAATCACTAAAATCACCCATTTCTAGACTATGGTTCAATTTTAAAAAAATACAAATTATGTGAAAGTTATCTCACACACTTTGGTAGCTCAGTGTTGATGAGTAATGCATAAAAATTAAATTCTGCACTGTTCGGATTGCTATCAAAGTTCACTGAATTTCGATCTCACAGGAGGTGAGCAATGTCAAAGCAAGCTTTGAACGTTAATGACATTATTGACGAAGCAAAATTCACACCATTTCACTTCAATGTTGTTGCTTGGTGTCTACTCATTATCCTGTTTGATGGTTACGACTTAGCAATCAATGGCGTGGTCTTACCACTACTTATGGTGGAGTGGGGACTAAGTGCAGTTCAAGCTGGTATGCTCGCCAGTACTGCATTGGCTGGAATGATGTTTGGAGCCATGATTTTTGGTTCTTTAGCAGATAAAATTGGCCGTAAAAAAGTCATTATGATCTGTATCGTTCTATTTAGTGGTCTGACCGCTGCAGGTGGATTTGCATCGAATCCAACAGAATTTGGTATTTTACGTTTCTTAGCAGGTCTGGGGATTGGTGGTGTAATGCCAAACCTTGTTGCCTTAACGTCAGAATATGCTCCGCGTAAAATGCGCAGTACATTAGTAACAACCATGTTCAGTGGTTATGCCGTCGGTGGTGTAATGGCTGCACTATTAGGTTCATGGTTTACCCCGAGTTTTGGTTGGCAAATCATGTTCTTTATTGCGGGTATTCCATTGTTGTTATTACCTGTGATTTGGAAATTCTTACCTGAATCTTTAACATTTATTGTGAAAGAAAATCGTCAAGCTGAAGCACGTCCAATTGTTGCTAAACTTGCGCCTCAGCTCAAAGTTGAGCCTACAACAGTATTTGAGCTTCACCATGTGGATGAGCCTGAGTCGGCAACGGTTGTCAGTTTGTTCCGTCGTGGTCGTATGGTAAATACCTTGTTATTCTGGACAGCATTCTTTACTTGTCTATTGACGATGTATGCATTGAGCAGTTGGTTACCGAAACTCATGATGGCTGCTGGTTATTCTATGGATAACAGCTTGATGTTTATGATGGTGATGAATGTGGGTGCGGTCGTGGGTATTGTGGGTGGGGGTATTCTTGCCGATCGTTTCCACTTGAAACCAGTATTGATGTTCTTAGGTATCATGGGTGCGATTGTAATGAGCTTAATGGGCTTCATGTCGAATCAGTTCCTTTTATATATCTTGGTGTTCTTAGCGGGTGCAGCTTCAATTGGTTCGCAAATGTTGCTTTATAGCTATGTTGCTCAATACTATCCATTGGCTGTACGTTCGACAGGTATTGGTTGGTCGTCTGCGATTGGTCGTATGGGTGCGATTGTAGGTCCAATCATGATTGGTGCATTATTGGGTATGAATTTACCTGCTTATTTCAACTTCATGGCAGTGGGTCTACCTGTGCTGATTACTGCAATCGCAGTTGCTTTGATCATGAGTGAAGATGAAGCTGAGAAGATTAATGCGAGTAAACCTGCTGTAGCAGAAGCTTAAGTATTAGTTTTTAAATAAGAAAAGCCTCCTAAAGGGGGCTTTTTTTATATGTATATTGTTATTACTATCTATGTCTAATAATTGGTTAGAATAATTTATGCAAAAAGATTGGATTGATTATGTAGTCGCTTTGAGTAGTGCTTTAACTCCTATATTAGTTATTTTATTAACTGGTTTAGGGTGGCATATTAAAAAAAGAGTAGAAAAGACGAATGAGATTGAGCTTAAGAGCTTAGAGCGCATCAAAGAGTTGGAAGATAAGCTACATGCAGACCGAATTGAAACTTATAATTTATTGCTAGAACCTTTCATAATTATGTTTACATCAGATGCTATATTTAATGCAGATGCTAAATACAAAGGTAAGACAAAGGAACAATTAAGTATTGGAAAAATGCTAAGTGTGGATTATCGTAAGGTAGCATTTAAACTATCCCTAGTTGCTGATGATTCTGTTATTCGTGCTTATAATGCATTGATGCAACATGTATATTCTTATAATAAGATTAATGATAAGTCTGCTGAGAGCACATTAGCACAAACCTCTATTTGGATCTCGTTATTGTCTGAAATGTTATTATCAATTAGAAAGAGTATGGGTAATGCTTCAACTGAGCTAGATAATTGGGAAATGATAGAGTGGTTTATGTCGGATGCGGCAGAACTTAAAAATATTTATTTATCTATTCAAAATTGATAAATAAATTTAATCTGATAAAGATGGTAAATTTTATGCAATTCAATTCAATTTCCCCAATCCCTGAAGATGATGAAGAACTTCATCTTCCTGAACTTGTGTACTGGTCATCCATCGGCGAAGTCGCAGAAGTTGAAAAAACTTTAGCCAATGGTATTGACGTAAATCAAACCGATGAAGAAGGCTATAGCGCATTGCAAGCTGCCGCTGAAAATGGCTACCTTGATGTGGTTAAACTCCTTGTAGCTAAAGGTGCGAATGTCAGTTACAAAGGTGAGTACACCGCATTGCAACTGGCTGAGATGGCAGAGCAAAAAGAAATTGTAGAATTTTTAAAACAATTTTAAGTATTCAAAAGAATAAAGCAGAAAAAGAAAAGCCCATCATCCTGATGGGCTTTTCTTCGTATCGGGTTGTTTAGGTTTAACTCCTGTCTAACCTCACGTCCTGATGCTCAAACATATTATTGTTGTTTTTCGTTTGGGAAACGTCCTGTTTCCTGATGTATTCAGAATAAGAAAAAAGAGAACTCATGCCTAGAAGCAGATAACAGCTTTAGATGTAAGCATTTTCGTACAAAATTCACTAAGTCTCTAATTCTTCAAGAATCGCTTGGTTAAAGGCAGGAATATCATTTGGATCTCTTGAAGTAATGAGTACCCAGCCACCTGTATTACAACGATGAACCTGTTCATCGACCCAGTTTGCACCTGCGTTTTGTAGATCAAGTTTAATACTTTTATAGGAGGTCAGATTTTTATCACGAATACGCTCAGCATTAATCAACGTCCAAGGTGCATGGCAAATCGCAGCAATCGGCTTTTGATGATCAGTAAAGTACTGAATGATCTTTTGAGCGTTAGCATTGGTTCTCAATGTGTCTGCATTTACTGTTCCGCCCGGAATCACCAAAATATCGTAATCTTCTATTGCGACATTTTCTAAAGTCGTCTGCGGGGTATATCGTGTTGCAGGTGTTTTATCACTTTTAACCGTTTGGACCTCTTCATTTTTCTCAGCAGCATGAATCACTTCAATGCCTTTGCTTTGTAAAAACTCAAGAGGCTTAATCAATTCATCCTGTTCAACACCTTGATTCGATGTAATAAATAGTGCTTTTTTGGTCATTTTGGTTCCCTCATATGATATATGCAAGCTCTATCTAAACTAACAATCGATTGACGATTCAGCTGTAAGACTTTGAAGTGAAATCTGTTCAAAATACGTGACAAAAGTTGTAATCAATCATTTCTAATTTTTAAAAATTTCATCTCTGCATTCACTTTCTCATTAAAAAGTAAATCGAAATTTTGAAATGGTGACTGCTAACGAACTCCAGTCCCTAGATTCTTTTCAATAAATTCAATACTGCTGATTTTTAATTGATCCAACGCTTCTTTTTCCACAGGATAATGACCACCTTTAGGAAGCATCACCACTTCGTGCGGAACACTTAATCGTTTTAATACTTCTTGGCTCAGTGACAAAGGTGTCCAATGATCTTCAGCAGGCTGAGTCAACAATACTGGACATTGCACAAATGACGACACGTGATAAGGCGGTTTATAGTTCATATAGCTGTTTAAAAATTTAATGCTCATGGTGTTACCCGCAGAAGTTTTATCTTTGAGCATGATCTTCAAGGCTTGCGGGTCATTGGTCAGTTTAGACATTTTAGAGACCAAAGACATGGGTAAAGGAATGCTACCCATAGGCGTCTTGGCTGTTATTTGCATGGCGGGTAGTAGGAGTGGGCTTATTGGACTAAAACGCATTGTGCCTTTTTTGACATCTAAATTTTGCTGATCTAGAAAAGTCATGCCAATAATGCCTTTGATATTTTGATTCTGCATAGCGACATGCATCGTGAGCATCCCACCCGCTGATAAACCGTACAGGAAAATAGGGCGATCATCTTTCTTGGCTTCCGCATCTACAAAATCGCTAACCAATTGAATCCAATCTTGATAAACAATTTTCGATTTCGAAGGATATTGAGTTAAGCCATAACCGGGAAGATCCAGAGCTAAGCTTTCAAACCCAGCTTGAGCAAGTGGATGTCCTAAAACCAAACTCATTTGACGCCCATTGGTGCCGACACCATGCAATAAAATGACTTTTGCTTTGGAATTAGGTCGAGGATAATAATCAACATGGACCTGATGCTCTTGCCAAGCCCAAAAATATTCTTGTGGAAGGTCATGCTCACTCAACTGATAAGCTTGGGGCATTCGTTGTTGTAATTTCTTCCATGCATCTTGTTCTGTATACCATTTCTGTTGTGGTGGACTTGCCCATACCACGGATTGAATAAAGACCATTAAAGAGATAAAGAAGCGTTTAATCATTAGGGGTAACCCTTTATTTTTTTGTTAACGCTATGCTGATATTGTGAATTTATAAATATCTTAAATGACTGTACTTTTAGATTTATGGTCAATGCGGTAAAAAAATGAAAAAAGATGATGATTTTAAATAGAAAAATAAAACCTTCCATTTGTCGGATATTGATTATTTAACCTATTTCAACATTCTAAAAAAACGAAATGAGCAGAAAATTGTTAAAATCCTATTTTGATTGTTTTTTAATCAAGCAACATGGATGGAATTCATGGTAAAATACTCGGCTTTCATCTTCTTTGATCTTTTTTTGAGATCATCCATCTGCCAGCCGAGAATTGCTAGCCATGTCTACTGCTTATACTATGCAGACTGCGCCAAAAGCGTTGTTTGATTACGACAAATATTGGGCGTCATGTTTTGAACCTGCGCCATTTTTGCCGATGTCACGCGAGGAAATGGATCAACTCGGTTGGGACAGTTGTGACTTTATTTTAGTCTGTGGCGATGCCTATATTGACCATGCATCGTTTTGTTCAGGCATTATTGGACGTGTGTTAGAAGCTCAGGGCTTCCGTGTTGGTATTATTGCACAGCCTGATTGGACCAGCGTGGATGCGTTCCGTGTTTTAGGTAAGCCTAATATTGCTTGGGGTGTGACCGCAGGGAATATGGATTCGATGATCAACCGTTATACGGCGGATCGTAAAATCCGTTCTGATGATGCATATTCACCAGACAACGTACCGAATAAACGCCCAGATCGTGCTGCAACTGTGTACTGCCAACGTGTTCGTGAAGCTTATCCAGATGTTCCAGTCTTGCTGGGTGGTATCGAAGCTTCACTACGTCGTATTGCACATTATGACTATTGGTCTGACAAAGTTCGTCGTTCAGTGTTAATGGATTCGAAGGCTGACTTACTGATGTACGGTAATGGTGAGCGTTCAATTACAGAAGTCATGCATCGTTTGGCGCGTGGTGAAAAAATTCATGAAATTACCGATGTTCGTGGTACAGCGTTCATCGTAAACAAACTCAATCGACCTTCTAAAGCGAAGTTTGTCGAGATTGCATCGAATGATGTGGATACCGTAGGGCGTGTCGATCCGATCATCAATCCTTATGTGATGACTGAAGATTTAGATGGTTGTGAAATTGAAAAAGACAAAGGCAACTCTTTAGCTCAGTATCAAGGTTTTCAAAAAGAAGCTGTTGCGAATCCAATTGTTCGTGCAGGTGATGATTTAGACGAAAACACTCAAATTGTACAGTTACAACCAATTTCTAAAGCGATTAAACACAAATTACCACCTCGTGAATTGGCTGTGATTCGTTTGCCATCTTTTGAGGAAGTGGCAATTGATCCTGTTTTATATGCACATGCCAACCGTATTTTACATTTGGAAACCAATCCAGGTAATGCGCGTGCATTGGTGCAAAAGCATGGTGAACGTGATGTGTGGCTGAACCCACCGCCAATTCCATTAACCACAGAAGAAATGGATTACGTGTTTGATTTACCTTATGCACGTTTACCACATCCATCTTATGGAAATGCACGTTTCCCTGCATTTGACATGATTAAGTTCTCCGTCAACATCATGCGCGGATGTTTCGGTGGCTGTACTTTCTGTTCAATTACAGAACATGAAGGTCGTATTATTCAAAACCGTTCTGAAGAGTCGATTCTTCGTGAAGTGGAAAAAATTCGTGACACAGCACCGGGCTTTACCGGCATTATTTCGGACTTAGGTGGCCCAACGGCAAACATGTATCGTTTGCACTGTAATGACCCTGAGATTGAAAAAAACTGTCGGAAGCCATCTTGTGTGTACCCGGGTGTGTGTCAGAACTTATTGACTGATCATGCTCCCTTGACGCAGTTGTATCGTAAAGCACGTGCAATTAAAGGCATTAAAAAGATTTTGATTGGTTCGGGACTGCGTTATGACCTTGCAGTATTAAACCCTGAATACGTGAAAGAATTGGTCACACACCATGTGGGTGGTTATCTTAAGATTGCACCTGAACATACCGAGAAAGGTCCATTGTCGAAGATGATGAAACCGGGAATCGGGACCTATGATCGCTTTAAACAAATGTTTGATCGTTTCAGTAAGGAAGCAGGTAAAGAGCAGTACTTAATTCCATATTTCATCGCGGCACATCCAGGTACAACGGATTATGACATGATGAATTTGGCGATTTGGTTGAAGAAGAATGGCTTCCGTGCGGATCAAGTACAAACCTTCTATCCGTCACCAATGGCGACTGCCACCACGATGTACTACACAGGTAAAAATCCGCTGTCTAAAGTCGCGCGTTATACCGAAAGTGTGGATATTGTGAAAGGCGAGAAGCGTCGTCGTTTGCATAAGGCATTCTTACGTTACCATGATCCAAACAACTGGCCTTTACTACGTGAAGCCTTAAAGGAAATGGGGCGTCAGGATTTGATTGGTAATTCGAAGCAACACTTGATTCCGACCTATCAACCTGCGGGAACAACTGAAGGTCAGTATCAATCCGCACGGAAGAAGAACTCAACTGTGGGTGGGGATTCACAGAAGCGTAGTGATCAAAATCAATCACGTCCTTCAAATACCAAGAAACGTCCTGAGCGGGGTCAAATTTTGACTCAGCATACCGGTCTGCCTCCACGTGAAACAGGGGATCGTAAAAAACCGAGTGGCTCAAAACCAAAAAACAATGCTAAATCGAGATCACGTGCTTAATTACTGAGTTATATTTGAATAAACAGGATGCTTCGGCATCCTTTTTTGTGGATAACTTTTTTCACAATGTTGATAAGTTTTAATACAGACTTTATCTAGAAATGAATCCAATATATTTTCTAAAAAGCTTAAAAAGTCGATGATTTCTATCTGAAAAAATTGTTAAGACGAGTTATTTGGTTTATAAAAGAAAGATTGGGGATGTCACAGTAATGTCATTTAACAATTTTTGGATGAAATCTTTTTTTGTTAGTGTTAAAAATAGTAGATCAAGGCAGAATTAAGAATAGGTTGATGCAAGGATTGGGTCATACAGTTTGTGGTTAGATTGCTCTTATTTTTAATAAAAAGTATTTTCATAGCAAAATTATTTTTTGTAGATCGAAGGCTTTACACTCATGAGACTGGTATTTGGATTATTCGATGGGTTGGTGGTTAGATACTGATCAAAGCGTTAAATGATTTTGATTTCATCTTGCTTAAATGTGCTACAAATTCTTATCTTAAATAATTGAAAAAATGACTTTTTGAAAATAGATTCAATAGACTGGTATTCTAGGATGCCACTCTAAAGTGTATAAAAATATGGTAAAGACGTTGAATGGATTCAATGAGTGGTCAATAAAAAGCGTTTTATTACAAATAAAATGTTAAACAACAATGAATTATAAAAATACACATAAGGATTGAAACAATGGACATGATGATTGTCGTGAGTGTAATCGCACTTACCATCGTGATGATCGTTGCTTATAACGGATTAAAAGCTAAGCAACCATCGGACAGTATCTTAAGGCAGAGAGCTGTTTTTAACGCGGAAGAGCAAATGACTTTTGCTCGAATTAAAGAAATTTTACCTGAGGCAAATGTATTTGCTCATGTTTCATTTGATGCTTTACTCACGACGAAATTCCCACGGACTCGACGTAAATACGCCAGCATGTTTGCGGACTTTGTCGTGTTAGATCGAGATTGTCATGTGGTGGCTGTTGTTGCATTGGGGGATGCGAGTTTATCAAAGCGTAATCATTCTGCGATACAACAAGATGCTTTGTTGGAGGCAGCAGGATATCGACTCATTCGCTATGAGCATGTGCCTGAGTATCAACAATTACGTGAAGATTTTTTGACTGAAATTGTTGAAATGCAACACAAACCCAGTGTAAGTGTGGCTGAATTGGGGAAGTTTGAAGTGTATTCATCTACTGATTTGGCTAAAGCACGTATCTATGGGTAGTGAATATTCGAGTTGGATGAATATAAAAGGGGATAAAGATAAAAAATGCATGTGAATACATGCATTTTTTAAAGAAATCCTTTGAGAGTCTAAAAAAAGATTTTGCCTAACATTATGGCTACTCTGCTTCAGGTTTGACAGCAACCACTGTGAGTTCGACTAAAACATTGGGGTCATAGAGTTTGGCTTCGACACAGGTGCGAGGTAGGGCTTCAATATCTGCAACCCATGCATCCCAGACTTCATTAAATGCAGCATAGTCTTTTTCAATATCTTTTAAATAAATAGTCACACACATAATATGGCTTTTATCTGTACCTGCATCTGCTAAAAATTGGTCAACCATATCGAAGGTTTGTTGCGTTTGACCTTTGATATCTAAACTCAAATCTGAAGCCAACTGACCTGCCAAATGAACTAAATTTCCTGAAATGGCAATTTCTGAAAAGCGTTTTGCGACGTGAAGACGTTGTACAGCCATGTCATTTCTCTTGTTTATTTCTAGATCATTTGAGTTTACGTGAAGATAGTGACTGTGCAAATGCATTTACCCATGATCATGTGTAGTTTTCAATCCGTACTAAACGTTTATAGCTAAAAAATAAAGAAACAATGTTGCTCAGGGCAAATAATGATATTCCCTAAATTTAAAAAATGAATGTGTAGACTTCTGAGTTGATTTAAACAAAATGCAAATGATGTATTTATACAAAAATGTTCATTCAAGCATTTTAAAGATGGTTTTGTTTGCATCACTAAGCTCTCCAATAATTTAAGTTGGTAATGAAGGTAGTGCTCAGGATCAATAGCTCGATCCTGAGCAGAATCTGTTACTTCAAAGTTAAATTCGAACTATTGTTTTGATTCAGTTCGTACCATTTCACATGTCGAGTGATATACATCACACCAGCCAGTAAAATGAAGGACAAAATTGAACCCATGAGGAAGGTCTTACCACTAGATTGTAGAAGCAAGTAAACCATGCTATACAAAGCGCTGAGGATAATGCTGAACATTGCGGCAGCTTTTAAGCCTTGCATGATGTAATACAAATACCATGTCATGAGTAAAATGCAGGCTATGGCAGCAACTAAATAAGCCAGTGCAAAGGCATAATATTCACTGATCGATAACAGTAGGAGAAAGAAGATAGCTTGTGCCAAAGCCACTAGGGTGTATTGAATCGGGTGAATTCTTAATCCTTTTAGGACTTCGAATAAAAAGAAGCTGGCAAAAGTAATGAGTATGATCATCACACCATACTTAATCGCACGGTCAGTTTGGCTATAGATATTTACTTGTTCGATAAATTCAGCACTGAGCCCCATTTTTGTTTGAATTTCATATTCATCTTGAGAGGCTGAAAAGCCCTGACTTAAATTTTTTAGACACGCCTTACTTTGACACTTTGCAATTTCTATTAAGTTGTTGTTACCCACTGCAATATTGTTCCATTCTGCATTGAAGTGATCATTACGGCTCAATTTATTGAATGGGAGAATTTGACCATCGTACTTGATATCTTGCCAATTACCTTTGGCTTTATATTGAAACTGATGACTGGTTGGGATCAGTACAAACTTAGTTAAACCTTCAATACTCAGTTTGCTGTTAAATTTAAATCCATTTTGAACGGCAGAGATGAGTTCAGGATGCTTTTCAGCACTTAATGTCAGCAAGTCAAAACCTGACTGTGCACGATTTTCATCAGAGAAATTAAACTCATAGGTTGTCGAATCAATTAGAATGGTTGGCTTTGCTTTTAAACCACGGGCATCACGAATTGGAAAAACAATTTCAGCTTTATTCCACTCAAAATTAGTTTCTTCAACAGGAGGTTTAGAAAATTGTCCAATGGCATTCAAATTATTTTGATAACTGATCGCACGATAAATACTGCGCTTATAATTTTGATCCGATACTAAAAAATCGGACTCCCACGATGTTCGATCCGCACTGATATAAGCCCATTTTAAAGAATTACATTGTTTAGTTGCATCATTTGAACAGGGCACTAATTTTGTATAGGGAATGCGAATATAGGGCGAAATAATACTTTGCTCACTGACTTGATTTTGAGCAATATCATTTAAAAAATGTTGTTGATAACTTTGCCGTTCTGAAACAAGACTAGATAAGAATAATAAACCGATACAGAACAAGCCCATCAGCCCAGCGATGGTTAAAATTTTAAAGCCTAAGAAATTTCTTTGCATCATACATACCTTCTATCTACTTTGTATCGGTATGAGTGTGCAAAAGGGAAATGCGTTTTACTTGAAGTTGGCACGAAGTTTATATGAAGTTTAAGTGAACTTTTTAGGTAGTTTTAAACTCACTAAAACACCTGAATCATGCTGTTCTATAAATGCCAGTTGATTCGTCGCTATATTTTTAATGTCAATGTTACCATGATGTTGTTCGACTACTTTTTTTACGATACTCAGTCCAATACCCGAACTACGTTGATTGTTGATCGGACGAGGCAAAGAAAAATAACGATCGAAGATTTGATTCAATGCATACTGAGGAATGGCTTCAGTTTCATTAAAGACCTGAATCAGAACATGATCTTTTTCTTCATGCACATGAATGCAAAGCTTTGACTGATGAATTGAAAAATCTATAGCATTATCAATAAGATTATTCAGTGCTTGTTGTAGCCAAAAATCATCAGCCTCAATCATGCAAGGCTGTTTTAAATCGAGAAAAAGTTGTAATTTTTTGTGCTGAATTTGACTCTGATTTTGTCTGATGACGTGTTGAATCACCTTCGTCAAATCTAAGCTTTGGGCTTCAAGCACATGTTGATTTTTTTCCAAACGGGTCAGCAGTAGCATACGATCAATCAGCGTTTTTAGACGCTGGCTTTGGGCATGAATATGATCTGCAAATTTTCGTTGATCATCCGGAGGTAAATCTTCTTTGAGTAGCTCAGCACTGGCTTGAATCGCGGTTAAAGGACTTTTAAGTTCATGAGTGAGGGTATTGACGTAGTGTTCCACATAAGCACGATCTTCAAGTTTTTCTCGCATGTTTTCTACCGCTTGAGCCACCAAATTCAGCTCTTTAGCGGAGCGGAAATGTGGCGTTTGATTCACCGGTGCAAGGGCTTGGGCATATTTTCGTACTCGATCAATACTGTGTTTTAACCAATAAGCGACCAAACTAGCCAGAAATAACGATAATAGGGCAATCCAAAATGCTTGGCGAATCAGTTTGTCTTCAGCACGTTGTAAATAAGGTTGTACCGAACTGTTCGGTTTGCCAATACTCACCACACCAATAAGCTTTTGCTCATAGAAAATTGGTGCGGCAATAAACATAATACTGCTATTACTGTCATTATAATCCGCTCTTGTAGAACGCACGCCGTATTTGCCTTGTAAGGTCAGATAAACATCATTCCATTTGGAATAATCTTGTCCTAAAGCCAGATCTTGCGAATCGTAAATGACTTTGCCTTGAGCATTGGTGATGTAAATCTGCTGATTGATTTGCTGTTTATTGTGTTGCCAAATGGTGGCATTGAGTTTTCGATTTAAGGCATTTTGAATTTTTTGATCAAACTCGGGTGTGGCGACTTGTCCACTCTGTACATCTTCAGCGACCAACATGGCAATAATATTGGCATTTTCCGCTAAAGTATCTTCTACCACTTGGCGCATATTCGGTTTGACTTGTTGGTTAAAGACATATGACATGAACCAGAGCCCAAGTAAGATGACTAAACCAAAAAAGAACCAAATCCGAATAAAAATAGACATGTTTTAATCCATTCTTTTGAGGCTATATCCAAAGCCACGATGTGTGATAATCGGGTCGATGTCAGGGCTAATTTGCTTAAGTTTTTGTCTTAAACTTTTGATATGCGTGTCGACTGTGCGTTCTAAACTATGTTCTGGATGTTCCCAGATATGATCCATCAATTGCTGACGACTAAAGACCTGTTCGGGATGCGAAATCAATAATTTTAACAGTCGGTATTCATAACGAGTCAGACTCAAACTTTGCCCGAGATAATGAATCTGTAAAGCTTCATCGACACAATGCCATGCAGTAGATCGTGACTGTATTTTTTCTACTTGTAATGGATCAACTGATTTGTGACTGCTTATTGAATGTAATTCCATCCGTCGCCAAATGGCCTTGATACGAGACACGATTTCACGAGAGCTAAAGGGTTTTGGACAATAATCATCAGCACCAATTTCTAAGCCAATGATTCGATCGATTTCATCATCTCGTGCAGTTAAAAATAACAGAGGAGTGTACTTGATCTGACGAATTTTTTTGCAGACCTCAAAGCCGTTAATATCTGGAAGCCCAACATCTAAAATAATGAAATCAAACTCTTGTTCTAAAGCCAGTTGAATGGCTTGAGTGCCTGTATTCGCGCAAGTCACTTGCCATTCTTCACGTTCAAGTGCATAACGTAAAGGCATGAGAATTGCGGCATCATCTTCAACGCATAAAATCTGTTTCTTATTATTCATCACACAATTCTATCGATATTATGAGGATTATTTTAAATCAAATAAAAAAAGCAAGCGAATAAAAAATCACTTGCTTTCAATACCATAGTTTTAAAAATTTAAACCTATTTTTCTTGCGTCGTATTCGGCATGATTGCTGCCACAAGTGCCGTAATAAAACAGCCCAAGACTAGATATAGTGCGACGTATTGCCATGAACCATCACCCCAAATCACCAATGCTGCAGCGATCATTGGCGTAAAGCCACCGCCAATAATACTCGCGACTTGATAACCCACCCCAGCACCACTGTAGCGATACTCTGTACCAAATAGTGAGGTGAAAATGGGTTGATGAACTGCAACCACCATGTCATGTGCAACATTGGCAAGTAAAATCGCAAAGATCACAATCAGCCAGGTATTTTGAGCATCTAACGCCATGAAGAATGGATAAGCTGACATAGCTCCAATGAGACCACCGACCACGCACATACTTTTATGGGTGATTTTATCGGAGATCCATGCAAATAGTGGAATGCTAAAACAACTGATTGCACCGACCATGAGTGCAATATTCAAAAAGAATTGCTTATCCATCCCCAAATTATTGGTGGAATAATTCAGTGCAAAGTTGGTGACTAAATACATCGTCAGCAGTTCTGCAAAGCGCAGTGCAATGATATAAAAAAATGCTTTTGGATTTTGATTAATCGCTTGAAGGATTGGAAGCTTTTGAGGTTTTTTATCTGCTTCAATCACTTTTTCTACAAATTCTTGTGATTCATCTTGATCACGACGAATCCAAAAAGCGGCAAACAGTAAAACAGCACTGGCAATAAATGGAATACGCCAAGCCCAATCAGCAAAAGCTTGTTCACCAAAAGTCATTAGCACTAAAGAGACAGAACCTGTGGCGAGGACTAATCCGACACCGTAACCAATTTGAACACCGCTACTGTAAAAGGCTTTTTTGCCTTTCGGGGCATTTTCTACAGCCATGAGGGCTGCGCCGCCCCATTCACCACCCACAGCAAAACCTTGGATGGCACGAAGCGTGACCAGTAGAACAGGTGCCCACCAACCAATCGATTCAAAATTAGGCAGTAAACCGATGCCAACGGTGGCGGTGCCCATGAGCAAAACAGTCAATACCAACATTTTTTTACGACCGATACGATCGCCAAAATGACCGAAGATCACGCCACCGAGCGGACGGAATAAGAAACCGACGCCAAAAGTTGCGAGCGCAGCTAAGGTACCCATACTCGGGTCAATACTGGGAAAAAATTGGTCTTTAAAAATGAGTGCGGCAACAATGCCATAAAGTAAAAAGTCGTACCAGTCGACGACAGCACCCACAAAACTACTGAGCGCAGCTTTACGGGCACGTTGTTCTTGAAGATCAGAACTGAGAGGTGCGGTTTGCATACAAAGAGAGCCCATGAGGTATAACAGAGGGTCCTGTAATATTCGGATTGATCGTCACGCCAATCACAGGACTAAATGCTAAAATTTAAGGTGTCTTTTAGCATCTCAGCTGATACATGGGTAATGTATAGCGGGAATTAGATTACCCGAAAAAAATAGATTTGCTATCAATATTTGGTCTAATTTTATTCTTTTGCTGAAATTTCAGCCATGCATGTAAGTTATTATCATTAACTTAACACAAAAAAATGTAGCTGATTTGGTGGCTACCACAAGTCCAATTGAGCTTGTTCTGCCTGATCTATGAGTTGATAAACACCGACACCAATGAGTCGAAATTGGTCATTTTTAGGAATATGCATTTCAGATAATAGCAGGTGTAGGATTTGCTCAAGTTCTTGTATCGATTTAAGCGGATGTTTAAAACTTTTGCTGTGTTGTAAAACTTGAAAATTTTTCAATTTCAGTTTGACTGTAACGCCACGCGCTTGAAGTTTTTTTTTCTCCAAATTAGACCAGACTCGTTCAATTAAAGATGACCAATGAATGCTACATTCTGAAAGTGTTAAATCTTGATCAAAAGTGGTTTCTTTAGAAATCTGTTGTCTTTGCCGTTCTGCTTGCACAGGACGTTCATCAATCCCTTGCGCATATAGAAACAATTGTTTTCCATATTTTCCAAAATGGTGAATCAATATACTTTGTTTAACTTGTTGCAAATCACCGAGCGTTTTCAGTTGCAGGCGTTCAAGTTTTTCTTGGGTCACTTTACCCACGCCTGGAATTTTTTTGAGTTCAAGGTTTTCGATGAAGTGTTGAATCTGATGGGGTTTTACCACAAATATTCCATCAGGTTTATTCCAGTCTGAAGCGACTTTGGCTAAGAATTTATTCGGTGCTACACCGGCAGATGCGGTTAATCCAGTATGTGAAAATATATCCGCCCGAATGTGCATGGCGACTTCAGTGGCACTGGCTAAGCCTTTGAAATTATGTGTGACATCCAAATAAGCTTCATCTAAAGATAAGGGTTCAATCAGATCGGTATATTGCCGAAAAATTTCATGAATTTGACGAGACACTTCTTGATATTTGGGGAAATTGGGTTCAATCACTACGACTTGTGGACAGCGTTTTTTAGCTTGGCTCATGGACATGGCAGACCGTAATCCAAACACACGCGCAGGGTAGGATGCTGCACAAATAACTGCACGAGGATGGTGGGATGAAACCACGACTGGCAAATGCTTGAGCTCTGGTTGATCCCGAAGTTCAACAGATGCATAGAATGCATCCATGTCGATATGAATTATTTTTCTCATACATTCAATAGGCAGAGCAACATTCGCAAGTGAATGGATCATTTTAGCCTAAAAACTCACATTGATTGACTAAGACACTCCGCTTAGCGATGATAAACGACATATTGTGTCCGAGCTATTGCATGTCTTTCACTTTTTAAATTTCTTGAGGAGGAGGTTGCCATTGATTCAAAGCAATATTTCTAAGTTTAGGCGTTTTATTTTGTTGATTTTGGCATAGGGTAAAGCTGATTTTTTTCAAGAAAACTTTGCCATGCATATTCGTCGCCGTTGAAAACATTGAGATCGACAGTGGTTGTTATACCTTTGATCTTACCCTGATTCGTATGTTGCCAAAAATGCCATTTGGGATCATTTTTAAGTTGTGGTTTACTTTTGTATTCACGGACCCACAACGGTGTATTTGGGAATTGATCGACCAAGACAATATTATAAAATGCTTTGGAAATATAAAATATCGGTTGTTTGCCATAATGTCGATGTAGGCGGTCATGCATCACCTGAATCTCTTTGAGTAACTGTTCTTTGGTGTATTGGTTGATACAGTTTTCTTCATACTCCAAATCAATCACAGGTGGCAAAGCATCAGATTTTTTAGATACTGTTTCTATAAAATTTTGTGCTTGAATATTGCCATCGCGACACAGTCGATAAAAATGATAAGCCCCGACTAAGAATCCTTGTTCTCGCGCTTGTAACCAATTTTGTTGAAATTTACGGTCTTTAAAATCGCCGCCTTCTGTGGCCTTTAAATAGACAAATTTAAACTCTTGCGGAGAGATTAGATTCCAATCAATGTCTTTTTGGTGATGTGAAACGTCAAAGCCTTTGATGGGGTATTCTTCGGCTTTGGCATATTGTTTTGGAAAAAAGAAAGAAAAAGAGTAAATAAATACAGCAATACAGAGACTCAGTCCGATACTTGCAAGTGACATAAAATACACTCGCGTCCAATTTGTCTTTTTGTTTATTTTAGCCATAAATATGTATGAGAGCACTTATTGATCACATCATAACTCGATCTCAAGGAGGTGACCATCAGGTGTGTTGAAATCGAGTGAGATTTTCCAGTGAATACTAAATAGCGGTGTTTTTAGGAATTTGCCAAAAAATCAGCGCGGCAATGATATTGATACTTGCCAAACATAATAGGGTGTAATGGAAAGCCTGTAGGGTATGCACCGTGCCTAAATGCTGTGTAAATACATTGACCAATGTTCCAGCTAAAGCCACGCCCAAACTCATCGAAAGCATCATGATCATGGACAAAAAACTATTACCACTGCTTGCATTTTGCTGAGATAAGTCTTTAAGCGTCAGTGTGTTCATCGAAACAAACTGCAAAGAATTCAGTACACCAAAGATAAAGAAATGAATTAAACGCAACCATATCGGTGTATCTGCGGTATGCAGTGCAAAACTGGCAATACATATGCCGACCAACACTGTATTGACCAACAGCACATGACGATAACCAAAGCGCTGAATCAGCGGACGAATAATCGGTTTTGATGCCAATGAACCCAATACAGTCGGAATCATTAATAGTCCCGTAATGAACGGATCGAAGCCAAACGCGACTTGTAGCATGAGCGGAATAAGAAAGGGTAAGGCATTACCACCAAAACGCGCAAAAAAATTGCCTAAAATCCCGATGGTAAAGATATGATTTTTAAATAGAGACGCTCTAAATAAAGCATTTTGATGAGTCATTGCGTGAAAAGCATAAATCAACGTTGCGACCAAGCCTGTGATGATCAATGCGATGCTCACCCAAGCCGCACTGTGTTGATTGGCGAGATTTTCAATACCGAGTGATAGCCCAACCATAGCGAGCACGAGCAGTATAAATCCACTGAAATCAAATTTTTTAACTGTTATTTCTTTAACATTCGGCATCGCTTTAAAGGTGACAATGACGCCCAGTATGCCCATCGGAATATTGATTAAAAAGATCCAATGCCATGTCATATACTCCACCATCCAACCGCCTAAGGTTGGACCAATCAGTGGACCAATTAATCCTGCAAGACTCATCAAGCTCATTGCTGCTAGAAATTGGGTACGGGGAATAATTTTAAGCATCGCCAAACGACCGACAGGCAATAAGAATGCGCCACCAATGCCTTGAATGACGCGATAGACCAAAAGTTCATTGAGACTGCTTGAAAATGCGCAACCCAGTGAGGCAAAGGTAAAGATCACAATTGCAGCAAAGAATGTATTACGAACGCCAAAACGATCGGCTAACCATCCACTTAAAGGAATACACGCGGCGACAGACAGTACATAAGCCACGACCACACTGTGCATACTGAGCGGGTCTTCATTCAGACTATGCGCAATTGCTGGAATTGCAGTATTAATGATAGTGGTATCAAGCCCTTGCATGAAAAAACCAATCGCAACAAGAAACACCAGTAATCTAAATTCTGGTTGTAAAGCTTGATGGGTTGGTGTGGTGTTCATTGATATGCTTGGTTATATTCGCTATGTAAAAAGAATAACATTTATTCATTCGCACATAGAGCGTAAGGATCTAATATTTTGTTAAATTCTAATAGAGTTTTATAGATTTGATGCATCGAAATTGGGTAATGTTCAAAAACAACGTGTTTAGTTTAAAATGGCTTTGTTGCACAAACCTAGCATAGAAGGCTTATTAGGCAATATAATTTCAAAATGAATAAGCCTGTCCCTAAAATTTATCGTACAACCAATCGGTCCTCCTATATGAGCAGTATACTGCGAAGACTGATTAACCGTGGCAATATTTCCATTTGGTTTGATCCAAAGACTCAGTGGTATGCACAGTCACAAGGCAAACAAGGTCGAAATCAAATCTACTCCGATACAGCTATTCAATGTTGCTTAATGATCAAATCTCTATTTAGACTCTCTTTACGTATAGTCACAGGTTTTGTTCAAAGGCTGATTAAACTTTGCGGATTAGATTGGACAGCCCCAGATTACACGACGCTTTGTAGAAGACAAAAGCATATTGATATCGCGATTAGCTATCAAGAAAGTCGTGATGGACTTCCTTGCGCAGTACACTGCTCATCATGGACTCTACTGGTTTGAAGTTTCTAGGTGAAGGCGAATGGAAGTGTAAGAAACATGGGCCTGAATATCGTCGCCAGTGGCGTAAACTTCATATTGCTATAGATGTTGAAACCCTTCAAATACCTGCTGTACAACTCACTACAAATAATGTCAGTGATTCACAAGTACTCGAAGATTTACTTGCTCAAATTCCACTGGATGAGCAGATTCATTTAGTCTATACAGATTGCTTATGACACAAAGCACTGCCGACAAGTCATTTTAGATCGAGATGCACATGCGACCATTCCACCAAGAAAGAATGCAAAGCCATGGAAAGATCAGCAAGCGAGGTCTATAGAGCGGAATGAGTTATTGAAAACAGTCAAACGTTTAGGAAGATCCCTTTGGAAAAAGTGGTCTGGTTATCATCGTCGAAGTTGGGTGGAAACCAAGATGCATTGCATCAAATTATTGGGCGATACATTAATATCAAAAAGTTTCCCTAGTCAGGTGAACGAGATTCATGCAGGCGTAGCAGTACTCAACAGATTTACAGAATCAGGTCGCTCTCATACTTAAGTTGTGACTTAAATTTGGCTCACTTAGGTTAGCTCTGCCTTTCAAGCCTTTGTGCAACAAAGCCGTTGTTGGTACAAAATCAGCACTTCTCTGGATTGGTGGTCAAAATTTAGCTGATTTGAACGTATACCGAGAAAGTTGTCGGTATACTACCGTAATCCACCGTATTGTATCGGGCGTAAAAAAGGCTTAATCCTTTTAGAATCAAGCCTTTTGCACTACGGTAAACTACTATAAAAATCGAATTTGGCGGTGAAAGAGGGATTCGAACCCTCGAAACGCTATAAACGTTTACACACTTTCCAGGCGTGCTCCTTCAGCCACTCGGACACTTCACCAAGGCGAGCGATAATAACCAATATTTTAGCTTGTGCCAAGCTGAAACAATTGATTTGCAGAAAAAGTTTAATCGCAGTGTTATGATGGCGAAAAAATCCTGTCTAAAATTTGAAGACAACACTATGCAAAGTACTGCAAAAAAAGCGGCCTTACCTGCCATCACACTGGCAGCACTCGGCGTGGTATTCGGTGATATTGGAACCAGTCCACTCTATGCACTCAGACAATGTTTTCTCACAGCACATATTGCGATTACCGATGCGACTGTATTGGGCATCTTGTCACTCATATTTTGGTGCATGATGCTGACCATCAGCTTTAAGTACGTCAGTGTGATTATGCGTGCGGATAACAATGGTGAAGGTGGGATCATGTCATTATTGGCATTGAACCTGCGTTCGACCCGCATCGCAGATCAAAAGAAAATTTACTTGATTGCTTTAGGTTTTATTGGTGCATCACTATTTTTTGGTGATGGGATTATTACACCAGCCATTTCAGTACTTTCTGCAATTGAGGGTTTGAGCATTGCAACGCCAATGTTCAATCAATGGTTAACCCCTTTAGCGATTGGTATTTTAGCAGGGCTATTTTTGGTACAACGCCATGGTACAGGAACGATGGGTAAGCTCTTTGGTCCATTAACCTTGGCATGGTTTCTGTCCATCGGTGTGTTGGGACTTTGGAGCGTGATGCAAACTCCATTTGTATTGGCAATGGTGAGTCCACATTGGGCAATTAACTTTGTCGTACAACAGCCCTATGTTGCATTTTTAACAATGGGTGCTGTGATTCTCACCATTACAGGTGGTGAAGCTTTATATGCAGATATGGGACATTTTGGACGACTGCCGATTAAATTGGCATGGTTTATTATTGTACTGCCGTGTTTATTGCTGAATTATGCAGGACAGGGGGCATTATTACTGCGTGATCCAGCGGCATTGGAAAACCCCTTTTATTTACTGATACCAGATTGGGCTTTATACCCAATGATTGGTTTGGCCACTGCCGCAGCGGTGATTGCTTCTCAGGCAGTTATTACAGGCGTTTTTTCAATGGTCAATCAAGCCATCCAATTACGCTATTTACCACGTTTAACGGTTCAACACACCTCGCAGGTTGAGCGTGGGCAGATTTACGTCCCTTTCATCAATTGGGTATTGTTTATTTCCGTTGTGATTCTGATTCTATTGTTTGAAAACAGTGCCAACTTAGCCAGTGCTTATGGGGTCGCAGTGACCATGACCATGCTGTGTGGGACAGTTTTGATCAGTATCTTGGCTTATGGTGTTTGGCGTTGGCCGATGTGGAAAGTCGCATTATTTGCAATTCCATTGTTATTGATTGATTTGATTTTTGTCGCTTCAACCTCGTTAAAAATCATGGATGGTGGATGGGTGCCGATTTTGATTGGCGCTGTGGTATATACCATTTTGATGACATGGAAAGATGGACGCCAAATTGTGTTGAATCGTCTTGAGTCTGATGCATTGCCGATGGATTTATTCATTAAAAGCGTGAGTATGAGTAATGAAACACCCATCGTTCCAGGGGATGCTATTTTCTTAACAGGAACGCCGAATATTGTGCCACATGCGATGTTGCACAATATTAAGCACAATAAAGTTTTGCATGAACGCAATATTATGGTCACGGTAGTGACACGAGATGTTCCTTTTGTATCGGATCAAGAACGGATCAATGTTGAAAAAATGGATGATCGATTCTTTAGAATCTTTGTCTATTATGGCTTTAAAGATCAGCCGAATATTCCGCAAGCGTTGCAACAAGCTTATGAAGATGCAGGTGTCGAATTTAACATGATGCGGATCAGTTTCTTTATTTCGCGGGATCGCCTGATTCATACGGTGGGTGATGGTATGGCGCCGTGGCGGGAAAAATTATTCATTTCGATGCAACGAAATACCAGTCCTGTCAGTGATTTTTACCATATTCCACCGAACCGTGTGGTTGAGATGGGAAGTCAAATTGAGATTTAACCGAGTGGCTTGATTTTAGTCGTGCAGATTTTGATTTAACAGCGCTCAAAAAAGCCAAGGTTCTGAACCTTGGCTTTTTGTTTATTTTTCTATGGATAAAAGTCTAAATGTATTAAACCTGACTCAATACAATCAAAACGGGCACACTATATTTAGTTGGTTGGCTCAGCAGGTTGAGGTGCTTCAGCATTTGCATCAGGCTGCGCGACAGCAGGCTCTACAGGCTTGATTTGTCCCTGAGCTTCAGCTGATGCACTCGGTACTTGAGTTGATGTTTGATGAGGAGCAGACTGTGCTACATTGGCGTTTGGTTGACCTTCAGCTAACTTAATTTGACCGCTTGATAACAGCTCATTTAAGGAACCCGGTTGACCATTTACAGTCGTGGTCACTTTAGCTTTTGATAAACTTTCAAGTGTTTCACCTGCCTGTACAGGTGGTTCAGCAAATGCTGCGAAACTAGCAGCAGATAAACCCGCTAAAAGACTGAAAGATAAAATTTGAGTACGCATAATATAAGACTCCTAAGATGAGAATTCAGATTTTGAAATTACCCATTCGATTTGTTAAATAATAAGTAATTTATTAAGTTAAGTTAAAACTCTGAATATCAATGCAAAAGGCACAACTTACCTTGTCATAATGGTTTGTATCTAATCAATAAAAAATACTTAAACCCATCTATTTACCCCAACAAATACATTACAAACACAACAATTGGTTACGTGTGGTGCTGTTAATTTATACAAAAATTGCAGAAGCTTTATTCACTTGAAAATTCACTTGATATACTTGCTGTTGATTGCTTGTTAAGCTGTTTAAAATTGATCATTGACCAAATGTATCGTGCATACGTGACTTGTTCATGCATCGAATAAATCATCAACTAAACGTGTTTCTATTGGGTAAAGTCGATTGAGTAATTTCGTGATAAAAGCTGTGTTAGGACTGGTTGCCGCAAGTAGTTTTGCGATTGCATTTGGTCAAGAAAAAATTTCACAATTCATTCCGTTTAGTGGAAGTACCAATAACGCTGCTTGTTTAAATCAATTTTATCGTGAAACGCCACCTTATTTAGTCAAAGAGAGCCTGACAAAAAATAGCTATCCGTTGTGCTATAACGGTTTTAACGTCATGTATTCTGGCGTGTCTAAAACGCCTCTATGGGTGGCAGAAAGCCTCAGCGTCAAAAGATTAAGTAGCAAAATTAAGCGAGAAGATAATTTTCACGAAGAAAGTCGCGTCAGTGCAAAACATCGTGCAACGTTATCAGACTACCGTGGTTCGGGCTATGACCGTGGTCATATGGCGCCGAATGCTGATATGTCGAATAAAGAAGCGCAGTTTCATAGCTTCTCACTGGCCAACATGGTGCCTCAGTCACCTAAAAATAATCAGCAAGTGTGGCGTGAACTGGAAGAAGCGACTCGTGCCATGGTCACTAAACATAAAAATGACGTATACGTGGTCACAGGCCCTGTATTTAGTGGAAAAAAACTCAAGACCATTGGGGATGGTGTGATCGTTCCCACTGCGGTCTATAAAGCGATTTATATTCCGAAAACGGATGTGATCGGCGTTTATTACGCACCCAATGACAACTCTTTGAAGGTGAAGATCATCAGTGTATGTCAATTGGAAGAAGAAACAGGGATCAATCTTTTTCCACAATTAACCGCAGAGCAGAAGCGCAACACCTATCAGTTGCCTTTAAAAGCGACTCAAGTCAAAGCCAATCAAAAAATCGAATATTTGCAGTGGGATGCAGAAAGTCAGTGCGCTGAAGACGTATCGAATGACAATTTAAAAGCATTACAAAAGAAATTTGAACCACCCAAGTCCACGAGCTTAAATGAAACTACATCAACAACAAATAGTTCAAATTCATCAAACCAAAATGAAGCACCAAAAATTGATGAAGACACACAAGATGCAATTGTGAAGCGATTGATCGAAATCGTGATGCAATTTCTTTTACAATTTTTTAAATAAAACACGCCATATTCTGCCTGAATCCATTATATTTTTAGGCAGAATATTGATGAACAATGAGAACAATAGCGTATGTTTAAACCTTTTGAAAATGGTACAGAATCACATTCGATTCACGACTTAACTTTAGAAAATGATTTAGATCGCGTCAATGTCTATGGCAATTTACAGATCGGAAAAGATCAAGCAGGTCTTGAAGCAGCCAAAGTATTACAACGCTATTTAAATGAGATTGTCACGTATTTGGAAAGGCAGACTGATTTACCTGCTCAAATCGAGAATACAGGTGACAACGAAATAGAAAATCCATTTCTTTAATATGTATTGATTCGAATTTAAAAATTAAAAAGCCTGCATTGCAGGCTTTTTAATTTTTGATTCTAAATTTTAACTTCTAGCGCTTAAATCTCATATTTAATTCTAGTATTTAGACTTAGCTTAGTAGATTCTATTGATCTTGATTACCAGCAAAGCCTTTATAGATCAGTGCACCAATCACCGCCCCGATTATTGGAGCAACCCAGAATACCCATAATTGACTTAAAGCAGCAGTTTCAGCAAAGAAAGCCACACCTGTACTACGTGCAGGGTTCACCGAAGTATTGGTCACTGGAATACTGATCAAGTGAATAAGGGTCAATGCAAGACCAATTGCGATTGGCGCAAAGCCTGCAGGTGCACGTTTGTCTGTTGAACCCATAATGATAATTAAGAAGAAAGCGGTTAGTACGATTTCAATTAAAATCACTGAAGTCAGTGCATATTGACCTGGAGAAAGTTCACAAAACCCGTTGGTTGCAAAACCACCCGTACCAACAAAGCCAGCTTGACCTTGAACGATGAGGTACAGAACGAATGCTGCTGCTGTTGCACCCACCACTTGAGAGATAATGTAGGGAACGAGATCTTTAGCATCAAAACGACCACCGACCCATAAGCCGATACTGACTGCGGGGTTAAAGTGGCCACCTGAAATATGTCCGAGTGCATAAGCTGCTGTGAGTACCGTTAAGCCGAATGCAAGTGATACGCCAGCAAATCCGATGCCGAGTTCAGGGAATGCTGCTGCAAGCACTGCACTACCACAACCACCGAAGACCAGCCAAAACGTACCTAGAAATTCTGCAAAATATTTATTCATGTTATAGAACCTATATGGTTATTAATTTTAAAAATGATTTTTTTATTCATTTTAGTGATCTGGATTTTAATCTACTTTTAACCAAAAAGAAAAAATAGGATAAATCACCCTAATTCTTGTTTAAACGGTTCATTCGCCATTGTTGTAGCGGTAGTCCTATCCATTGTTTAAAGGCATGTTGAAATGCATATGATCATTGTATGCATTCGAATTAGGATGCAAACAGGTGTTTCACCAAGCCATGGTTTCACTACATACTGGGACAAGTGTGATTTCATCTTCGGATTTACAAGAGCAGAATCTACTTGGCATTTGACTATCTATCAGTGATGAAGTCTACATGGGTAAATCGCTCAGTTCATTCTATTTTTCCTGCAAAATGGGGCGACGGAATCAATTACATTTCTGATTGGGCACGATCGAAAGTGCATAGAACACCCGACTTAACACATTATGAGTCAATTTTCTGGCGCGAATAGTCCATAAATCATCCAGGAATTGTCAGTATTTTTGAAATCTTTGGCGTTATAGTCAATGGGTAGTTTAGTCAATGAGCAGTTTAGTAATATTGGATGAAAAGCCAAAGGTTTATTTTTAACTCGCTGAATCATCGTGGTTTTTGGAGCTCTAGGGCTCTTTTTTTTGCACAAAATATGGTATCAGTGATCTAAAAGCGTTATCTCATAGATGATGATATCTGCTCTAAGGATTTTTTAAGGGGTTGCTGAGTTGAGTGAGATAGAAGCGTGCAGACCAATCGGTGATATCTGTGGCATAACTGAAACAGACGCGATCGTCTTTTTTGACTTGTGCCAACAGTGGATAGTAATGCTGAGTCAGAGCATCTCCATTAAAATCGATTATTTGGTTCTGATCTGTTTTAAATTGGTAGATCACTTCATCTGTCGGTATGAATTGGATTAAGGGTAATTTTTGTTGGTAAGTACCGCATTGACTCACTTGTTGAGTTGATTCAAATGCTTTTAAATTATTTTTAATTTTATAATGGTCAAGTCCATAGTTATAAATGATCCAAAATAAAATTGTAGATAAGAAAATCAGGGCGATCGAAAACTTCAGATCAAATTTGTAGTATCGACACATGATGGCAATAGCGCTAAGGCTCAATACAGCAACGATGAAGAAACTGGTTTCTAGAGTCATTATGATTATAATATCTGATAAAAATGAAAGTTTAATGGTCAAAAAAAGAGTGTATTACCACACTCTTTTAATCATTCAAAATTGAACTGTCAATCAGATCTTGTCGTATTCAAGTTCAAAGCCTGAAGATAAAGACATTGATTTAGGCTTAGAGACGCATTTCAATCCCTTGATTTGCAAGATAAGCTTTTGCTTCAGGAATCGTGTGCTGACCAAAGTGGAAAATCGAAGCAGCCAATACCGCATCTGCGCCACCGTGAATAATACCGTCGGCTAAATGTTGTAAGTTACCGACTCCGCCAGAGGCAATCGTTGGAATGGTGACACGATCATTGATTTGACGCATGAGGGCTAAGTCATAACCTGCTTTGGTGCCGTCAGCATCCATAGATGTAATCAGAAGTTCACCTGCACCGAAATCTGCCATTTTCACAGCCCACTCAATCGCATCAATGCCTGTTTCTTTACGACCGCCATGGGTAAAGATTTCCCATTTATTGTCACCTGTTTTTTTAGCGTCAATGGCTACCACGATACATTGAGCACCAAAGCGTTGAGAGGCTTCTTGAACAAATTCAGGGTTATAGATGGCAGCAGAGTTAATGCTGACTTTATCTGCACCAGCATTGAGTAGTAAACGAATATCTTCAACTTTACGGACACCACCACCGACGGTCAGTGGAACGAATACACTTTCCGCCATACGTTCAACGGTACGGTATGTGGTATCACGACCATTTGAGGTTGCTGTGATATCTAAAAAGGTAATTTCATCTGCGCCTTGTTCGTTATAGCGACGCGCAACCTCAACGGGATCACCAGCATCACGGATATCTAAAAACTGAACACCTTTCACTACTCGACCGTTATCTACGTCAAGACAAGGAATAATTCGTTTAGCAAGCATAATTTTTTCCAAAAATAACAGCCGATTATGAAACTTCCAGCTAGAGGTGCTACACCTTCTCAGTAGGAGCGGTTATTCTATCAAAATTATGTAAGTTTTTTTGCAGGTTTTGTATGTCGGTCTATACCACTTTGACTTTAAAGGAAGTTCAGGATTTTTCAGCGCCTTATGGATTAGAGGTGATTGACCTGATTCCGATTCAAGGAGGTATCCAAAATACAAACTATTTTTTGGTCTGTGACAACGCTCAGCAATATGTTTTAACGATTTTTGAAGAAATGGATCAGCAGGGGGCAGGCGAATTAATCCCTGTACTCGAACATTTAGGCAAAGCGGGTTTAGCGGTTCCCGTCCCACTGAGTCATAGTGGTCGCTCGATTCAAACTTTAAAAGACAAACCTGCACAAATCGCACCGCGTATGTTGGGTCAACATCCCATGCCATCGACCATTGGACAAGTCACTGAAATTGGTCGTGCTCAGGCGCAAATCCATGTGGCGTTAAAAGATTTCCCATTGGAGCGTGCTGAATATCGTAATCATGCGTATTGGCGTAGTGTTGCTCGAGAGATCAAGCCGACGTTGAGCCCAGCAGATACAGTGCTTCTGAATAATGTATTGGGTTTATATGATGCGTTAACAGCGATGTATCCGAACCGCCCAACTGGTTTTATTCATTCGGATTTGTTCCGCGATAATACTTTATTTGAAGATGATCAATTGACCGGTATTTTAGATTTTTATGAGTTGAATAAAGATGAATGGTTATTTGATATTGCCATTAGCATCAATGACTTCTGTACCAATTATCCTGATGTCGATTTAAATGAAGCCAAGGCTCAAGCTTTCCTTGAAGCCTATGAAACAGTTCGTCCGCTGACTTCAGATGAAAAGTCTTGTTTAGAGCTGTATTTGGCGATGGCGGCAGGACGTTTTTGGATGATGCGTTTACAAGTGGCTCAAAAAAATGCAGCACTTGGGCGTACAGGTGAGGATATTTTGCAGAAAAATCCTTTAGAAATGCGTGATATGCTGGTTGAACGCTTAAAATTTGTTACTGCTTAATAGTTTAAACTGCTTGAAAATAGGAATAGAAAACACAATGCGCGATCAAGGTCGGTTAGTAGAATGGTTTGATGATAAAGGCTATGGTTTTATTCAACCGAATGATTCATCCAAAGATCGCGTGTTCTTACATATCAAAGATTTTGCCCGTCAAGGTCCACGTCCGATTACAGGATGTGCCTTGGAGTATGTGGTGCAATTGGATGGTCAAGGGCGTTATAAAGCCAAACAAGTAACGTATTTGAAAGCATCGCAAACGCAAAAGAAAAGTCATCAACAATCAAAGCCTCAAAAAAATAAATCAGCAAATAATCTACAACCGATGCAAATTGCATGTGTCACTTACATCGTAATCATTGCCTTAATGACGATATCAGGTGTACTAAACAGTATGGTATTGCTGTTTATTAGTATCATCAATGCATTAACCTATTGGATGTATGCGCAAGATAAAGAAGCAGCGCAGTCAGGAAACCGTCGTGTTCCTGAAAATACATTGCATACTTTGGCATTTTTAGGGGGTTGGCCAGCAGCATGGTTGGCACAACAACGTTTGCGTCACAAAACACAAAAACAACCGTTTCGTAAAATCTATTTCTGTACTATAGCCTTTCATATACTGTTGATTGGATGGCTAATTTCACCATTCAATACGTTGAATTTTTAATAAGACATGATTTTTAATAAGACAAGGAGACCTAAACAGCATGCTTAAGGCTCAAGTTTAAGAAGATTTGTTTTTAAATTTATTAAAGTTTAAATACAACATACACATGCATTTACAACATAAAATGATAAGGATAAATCATGAGTTATTCAGTAGATAAAGATTCGAACAGAACGCTGACTATTGCTTTATATATTCTTTATATTGTTGCAATTTTCTCAGCAGGTATTTTGGCTATCGTGGCTTTAGTCATTAATTATATTAAAAGAGGCTCAGTTCACGGCTCAATTTTCGAAAGTCACTTTACTTGGCAAATTCGCACCTTTTGGTGGTATCTGTTCTGGAACATTATTGCTTTTGTGCCTTTTATTTTTCTATTTTTTACCAGTGATAATCCAAATGCATTTGCAGGTGTAGCTTTAGGTGCAACAACGTTTTGTATCGCTGTCATTGGTTTATCTTGGATTTGGATTGTGTATCGTGCTATTCGTGGGCTGATTAAGGTCAATGATAATCAGCCGATGTATCGTTAAAGTGTATTTATAAAATAAAAATGTGTTTATAAAAATAATACCGATCAGGAGATAAAAATGATTATTGAGCATGTGCATCTACAGATTAAAGCTGACCAAAGTACGGCATTTGAGCAAGCCTTTCAGCAGGCAAAAGAGATTATTGACCCAATGCCGGGTCTAAATGCCGTTCAATTGATTAAGAATATAAACGATGATCATCGTTATATTTTGATGATTTTTTGGGATCGTCTAGAAGACCATACTGAAGGCTTTACACAGTCTGAGGCCTATCAGCAGTGGAAAGCATTATTACATCCTTTTTATGATCCGCATCCTGAGGTTGAATATTATCAACCGTGCATGATGTTGAAGAAAAAAGAGCGCCCAGACTAAATCAAGTTTTTTTTAAAAACTTGGGGCGCCACTCACTTAAGATCACACTGAGCACAATCAAAAATCCTCCAACTAAAGCTAAAGCAGGTAATCGCTCACCTGCCAAACGTCCAAACAGTGCTGCCCAAATGGGTTCACCTGCATAAATGATCGCAGCTTGTGAAGGATCGACAACGCGTTGAGCCCAATTCATTGCCAATTGAATACAGGCACTGGCGATACCCAAAGCAACTAAAATTCCAATCAATTGCCCATTAAATTGAGGCATTGTTGTCTCGCCGAGTAGGGGAGCCATAATAAAACAAATGAGTGACGCGAAGATCAGTTGCAGTGCCGTGACTCGACGGATATTCACTCGACCTGCAAAATAACTGATGAGGATGATTTCAAAGGCAATTGCTATCGAACCTAACAGTGTGAGTATTTGTCCATAGTTGAGTTGGATTGCACCAAAGCCATTGCCAGTGAGGAAGACCAATCCAACAAAAGCCAATCCAGCACCTAACCACGTCATGATATGTGGTTTATTTTTAAAAATGAGCCACATGATGATTGGAACAAGTGGAACATACAGTGCTGTCAAAAATGCAGACTCGCTACTGGTAATGGTTTTCAATCCAACGGTTTGAGTTCCATAACCAATGGCAATCACCAGCCCAATGAAAAATCCCGCTATCCAATCTAAACGCGTAAAATCATGTAGAGAGCGATAAGAAATCAGGCTCACGGCGATTGCAGCGGCGGCAAAGCGTAAAGCCACAAATAAAACGGGACTGCTAAAATTCAAGCCATATTGAACAGTGATAAATGATCCACCCCAAATCATAGTGATGAAAATCAAGACCAGTTGTGGAGCTTTAGATTGAATCCAAGGAGAGATAGAAGAGTGCATGAACGTTGTGTTGTAAAAGTTAGAATGCGATAAGTCAAAAATAATAAAAACAAAAAAGAGGTCTTTTGACCTCTTTTGAGCACTAGCTAGAGACTATTAAAGTATAGCCCTTAGAAAGAACGATCATCCCACAAAGCTTGAGCTTCACGAAGATTTAAAGTGCCTTCATAGATCGCACGACCTGTGATCGCACCTAAAATACCTGGCTGACCTTTTAAGTTACGTACGTCATCAAGATTGGTCACACCGCCAGAAGCAATCACAGGTAGACCTGAATAAGTTGCTAAGTTCACAGTTTGCTCGATGTTGACACCTTGCATCATACCATCACGTGCAATGTCAGTATAAACGATGCTAGAAACACCAGCATCGGCAAAACGCTTCGCTAGATCAGTTGCTTTAACGTCAGTGACATTTGCCCAACCGTCAGTCGCGACCATACCATTCATGGCATCAATACCCACAATGATATGACCTGCAAATTTCTTACAGGCTTCTTCAACAAAAGCAGGCTCTTGAACAGCTTTAGTGCCAATGATGACAAAAGTCACACCCGCTTCTAAGTAATGCTCAATGGTTTCTAGCGAGCGAATACCGCCACCGATTTGAATCGGTAAATCTGGTTGTGCTTTAGCAATCGCTTCAACCACAGGCTTATGAATTGGCGTACCTGCGAAAGCACCATTTAAATCAACTAAATGTAAACGACGCGCGCCTTCATTGACCCAATGTTGTGCTGTTGCTACTGGGTTATCAGAAAAAACGGTATCGTCTTCCATGCGACCTTGTTTGAGACGGACACATTTACCATCTTTCAGGTCAATTGCAGGGATGATCAGCATGCTTTCGCTCCTGGCCTTAATTTCATTGAATTAGTTGTGTGTCATCTTAACAAAGTATTGTTAAAACGCTAAGCGTCGAATTCATGCTTTATTTTATTGGGTCGTATTCTTAGTTTTAATGAAGTATTTGGAATATGCTTAGGCAGATGTCCTAATCTTAATAATTCTTCAAACACTAAAACCGGTGCATAAGCATCCGCAGTGGCATAATCAATTTGTTCAGGACTTAAAACTTTCTTAGCCCAATTGGATGTACTGACTTTTTTACTTTTTTGAAAATGCACCTTAAAAAGCAGTGCCATGGCATTTTTGAGTCCGACTGGATTACTCAAGCCAAAAGCACTAAAGCATTTTGAAAGTTCAATGACACTATTGAGTTCAATCCCTTTTTTTCTAAAAAGATGAGCATCATTTTTCAATCCAAAACCCACTTTGATTTGATCACGACTCTCTAATATAGGCTTAAGAAATGAAAGTATTTCATCATTGACATGAAATAAATAAGCCTGTTCAGCGCTTGCAAGTTGGATAAGATGAGGGCCAGTCGAAGCTTCACCTTTGACAAAGGTGGGTTTCGACTCGCTATCAAATCCTAAAATGGCACAGGCGCTCAACTCATTTTTGATCTCTAAACATTGATCAAATGAATGGATGACCGTTATTTGATCTGCATCAAGATTTTTGAAACGTGGTAAACATTTAATTTGTTCAGACGTTGGAAGGACACCTTCTTTTGAATCCACATGATTTTGATGCATGGTCGATATTAAATTGATAGAGAATATTATTTATAGCAATATTTCATCCTATAATGGAAGGCATCATGCAGCTAATGTGCAGAGTTGAGGAAAATAATATGAATAGTCCCGATGATGATTTATTTAGTGAAGGTGCTAAACGGATTAAGCAGTTGATCAAAGAAAAAAATATTAAGCCAACCGATATTGTTAATGCGCTAGGGGTGTCTAAAGAGGCAGTGTCAAAGTGGGTGCAAGATTCAGCGACTCCGAATGCGCAGAATTTAATTGAGCTTGCAAAGCTACTCAGTGTGACTGAGCGTTGGATTGCAGAGACAAAAGATACTAAAAAATCAGAATCATTTGATCAATCGAAGCAAGGAATTTCACTGAAAGAGGCTTCAGCAGATCAACTCATTCGCGAATTGAAAGCACGTTACGCGGAATTAAATCTCAAAGCTGAAATTAAAGTAAGTGTAGAACCTATTGAAGGGGGATTTGTCTCTAAAGAGGGATTCGAAGATTAAAACAGCCCACAAAAGTGAGCTGATATGCATCTAGGTTTTTACTCTTGTTGGTGTTGTTGAATCTGTTGATATTGTTGCATTTGGGCACGTTCTACATAGTTTTGATAGCTTGGAATAAAAATTGCTGCAAGTAAACCTAAAGGGAATATTGCAATGTAGAGCCAAGCAAGAATCTTTTCCCAAGTTGCTGTTGAACGAGGTGCTCCATAATTGTTAAGACCTGCATCACCTTTGGCAAAGATTAGATAAAGTATAAGAATAAGATTAGCAACTGGGACGAGTACTAATAGCGATAGCCAGCCTGAATGATTGCGATCATGTAAACGGCGGATTGCAAATACAAAAGTAACGTAGAAAGCCCCAATATAAATAATGATAAATGGAATGAACGCTACTAGAGAGATATTTTCAGGCTGTAGAGATGTTCCAAAAATCATGGCTGTGATGCCAAGAAGCATTAAAATAATAATCGAGCTGAGCATGGTCCATCCTAAATAAGATAAACGACCAAAACGTCCTGATGCACTCAGGGGATTATCATTGGAATTATTGTGATTCATTTTTATCTTCCCAGTTGTAGAAGTGTTTTAAGAAAAGTGAATGGTTAAATTTATAATCAAGCTAAGGCTTTACCGATGCCTATCTCAGTAATAAAGGTAAAACTGTAAAAGCCAAACTCACGATAACGAATGAAGCGATAATCAGATAAAGACAAGCTAAAATGGATTCCCAAAGTTTAGTCTCTCGTTTATGTCCATATTGATTAGGGTGTAAACTGCCTGGAGCAAGTATCAAATATAGACCCGCCAAAATATTGATAAAGGGTATTACAAGTAATAAACACCACCATCCTGAATGATTGCGATCATGGAAGCGTTTGATACTAAAAAGTAGAAAAGGAATGATCCAAATAAGATTCAAAAACGTCCCTAGTGAAAAGAAATCAGTGAGATAAGCATCACTGTCCAGATCTTCAAGTGTCATTGGCGTTAAAGTGGCTATTAATATGACGATTGCGATATAAATAAGACCAAATAAGATTGACCAAGCCAAATAGTTAAAGCGACCAAATCGACCTTCTAGGCTCCAAATAGAGGGTTGAGGGGTTGAGTGTTGTTCTAAAACCATCACATCTGAAAATGGTGGTGGGGTTTGTGATGGATTATCAATTTTATGATCTTTCATTTAGGTGCCTATTTATTGTATGGAAATAAAATTTATATTTAGAAAGCAAAATTTTTTATTAGTATGAAAAATTAAATAACACGAAATAATTTCTAGAGAACTTCACAGGTCAATACATAAAAGTGACCTGTGAAGCTCAATAGCTAAGAGATTAAATCTTCCATTCCACAAAGTTTTTTAACAGTTGTAAACCAGCTGTATGACTTTTTTCAGGGTGGAATTGCGTTGCGAACAAGTTTTCTTTGTGAATCGCTGTACAGAAATCGATGCCATAGTTACATGTCGCAGCAACGATGTCTGATTGTTTTGGTTCTACATAGAAACTATGCACAAAATAGAAACGCGCATCCTGATCAATGTTATTCCACATCGGATGGTTTGGATCTACTTGATGTACTTGATTCCATCCCATATGTGGCACTTTCAAACCGTCTAAATCTGGAAAACGTTTAACCACACCTTCAAAAATACCGAGTGCATCAGCACCGCCATTTTCTTCAGAGTGTTGCATCAATGCTTGCATACCCACACAGATCGCAAGAACAGGCTTATTGAATACAGCATTTCGTACGACTTCATCAATTCCTGCTTCATGCATGCCTTGTATACAGTCACGCATAGCACCGACACCAGGGAATACAATTTTATCTGCTTGTGCAATTAACTTTGGGTCATTGGTCACATCTACAGTCGCACCAACGTGTTCTAACGCTTTGGCTGCTGAGTGAAGATTTCCCATGCCATAGTCAAGAAGGGCAATACGGGTCATTACAATGTACCTTTAGTTGAAGCAACAGTATTTTCAGCACGTGGATCAACTTCACATGCCATACGTAATGCACGCGCAAATGCTTTGAATACACTTTCAATTTGGTGATGGCTGTTTTTACCTTTGAGGTTATCAATGTGAACCGTCATCAATGAGTGATTGACGAAACCTTGGAAAAACTCAGAGAATAAGTCCACATCAAAACGACCAATCATGGCACGTGTAAATGGAATATCCATAAACAACCCTGGGCGACCAGATAAATCAACAACAACGCGGCTTAAAGACTCATCTAAGGGCGCATAGAAGTGACCATAACGGCGTAAACCTTTTTTATCACCCAATGCTTTGGCAAAAGCTTGACCGAGCGTGATACCACAGTCTTCTACCGTATGATGATCATCAATTTCTAAGTCACCGTCGCAATGGATATCAATATCAAAAAGGCCATGGCGCTTGATTTGATCGATCATATGGTCTAAAAAAGGAATACCTGTATTGAGGGTGCCTTGACCCGTACCATCAAGATTCACGCGAACACTAATTTTGGTTTCGTTTGTGTTTCTTACCACTTCACTGATACGTTGCGTCATAGACACGTTCCTCAAAAACGTTAAAAATGATGAATGTAGATACTTCGCTGGAACGAAAGTCCCAGCATATTAGATTGCTCAGGAGGGTTAATCAATGCCTATAACAGTACATGCAAAAACTTCACTGGATAATCAGGAAGTTCGTGAACAGCTTGAGCGCTTATATGACACCAGTCCAGAATTTAGTGATGGTCAGGATGCCGTTGAACAACTTGAGCAAAACCTCACACAGTATACAATACTTTACACCGCAGAATTTAATACAAAAATAATCGGTGCTGTATGGGTCACGGGACAAGGTGAAAGCCGAACGATCGAAAATATCGTGGTACATCCAGCCAACCGTGGTCGTGGTGTAGCTGAACGCTTAATCAGTGAGGTGTGCCGATTTGAAGAAGAAAAGGGGGTTCAAAAATTCGAGCCAGGCTGTGGAGCAATTCACCGTTGTTTGATGAGTCTAGAAAAAATTTAATTGATGGCATGCAATAGTTTTAAATTATCTGTTTTCGTTTTAGAGTTTCATTTAAGCGAATGAGCTAGAGACATGTTCATCTGGCCCTACTATTTTGAAAGGCAAAATTGATAGATTTGAATCTGATGGAAATTTAAGCGTTCTGACTGAGTTTGAGTAATATTTGTTTTAAAAGTAGCCACTTAAAAGGTTTTTTGCAAATCAGACTTGACGCTAACTCGCTGAAACTGTTTAATACGCGTCATCGGCGTGATAGCTCAGTAGGTAGAGCAACGGATTGAAAATCCGTGTGTCCCCAGTTCGATCCTGGGTCTCGCCACCATATTTAAAAAATCTCTGATAAATTCAGAGATTTTTTTTGCCTATAATTCGTGTATTGTTTGCCTAAATAGTATGCGAACGAATAAAATAACGCTGAATTATATTGACTAATGTGCCGAGTTACGGCTTAATACACGGCATCGGCGTGATAGCTCAGTAGGTAGAGCAACGGATTGAAAATCCGTGTGTCCCCAGTTCGATCCTGGGTCTCGCCACCATATTTAAAAAATCTCTGACAAGTTCAGAGATTTTTTTTGCTTAAAATTAACTCATTTAATGGATTTAAAGTGATTTCATTGTTGAGTCTTGGATTTTATTGAAATAAATTTTAAAGTTGTTAGACACTTTTTTATCGCAGTCGATTGCTAAGGTGTAAAGTAAGCGAAAACAATAAGAAATATATAAAATGAAAGATCTATTTTCCAGCGACAGCGTGCTGTACCGCCAAGCTAGACCGACTTATCCGAATGAGGTCATAGCAGGAATACTGAAATATGTTCCAAATACTCAATTCGCTTGGGATTGTGGAGCAGGGTCAGGGCAATTCACTCAATTAATAGCTCCTTATTTTGAACAAGTGGTTGCAACGGATCTCAGCGCACAACAATTACAGCAAGCTCCTTATTTTGATAATGTCAGCTATCAAGTCCAATCTGCTGAAAAAACTGTTTTTGCAGATCAAAGTTTTGATTTGATTACTGTGGCACAAGCTATTCATTGGTTTAACTTTGATGCATTTTATCAAGAAGTGAAGCGTACGCTTAAAAAAGATGGCGTATTAGCGGTGATTGGTTACGGCACACCGCATTTGAAGCAAATTGAGCTGCAAACTGAGCTGAGTGCCTTGTATCACCATACCTTAAGTGGTTATTGGGATATGGAACGCCGTTATATTGATGAGGAATACAAAACCATTCCTTTTCCTTTTGAAGTTGTAGCGGATCAGCAGTTCACGATGCAATTTAACTGGACCAAATCGCAATTCATCAGCTATTTAAATACATGGTCTGCAATTAAGCATTACCGAGAGCAAAATCAGGCAAAAAGACAATCTGATCTTTTAAGTTCATTTATGCAGGGCATCCATGAGGACGAGCAAATAGTTGTGGAATTTCCCATTTTTTTGAAAGTTGGCAAAATCAAAAAAGAATTAAAAACAAAAAAATCGAATATTACTCAAGCGCACCTTCAGAAAATTTTTACTCGACAAATGCTTAAGTTTTGTTAACTTAAATAGATTCTTTATTTCTTTCAAGATTTTTAGAAACTAAAAAAAACGCCCAATTGGGCGTTTTTTTATGATCTGAAATCTGAAATTAAGCAGATTTAGCTTCAGCAGCTGCAATCAGCATCTGACCTTTTTCTTCGAAGTTAGAGTGCCAAGAAAGCGCTTCACGAAGAATGTGAGGAGTTTGACCACCACGTTCGCATGCACGGTTGAAGTAATCGTTCAATGCATCTTTATACATCGGGTGTACACAGTTGTCGATAATTGCGCGAGCACGTTCACGAGGTGCTAAACCACGTAAGTCTGCTAAACCTTGTTCTGTTACCAATACGTCTACATCATGACCTGTGTGGTCAATATGAGAAGCAAATGGAACAACAGAAGAGATGTCGCCACCTTTTGCAATTGATTTGGTGACGAAGATTGCAATGTGAGCATTACGTGCGAAGTCACCTGAACCACCGATACCATTCATCATTTTCGTACCACATACGTGAGTTGAGTTTACGTTACCGTAAATATCAAACTCTAATGCAGTGTTGATGCCGATAATACCTAAACGACGAACCAATTCAGGGTGGTTTGAAATTTCTTGAGGACGCAACACAAGTTTGTCTTTGTATGCTTCAAGGTTGTTAAATACTTTTTCGCCATATTTAGCAGAAAGCGTAATTGAAGAACCTGATGCGAATTTCATCTTACCCGCGTCAATCAATTCAAACGTACAGTCTTGTAGTACTTCAGAGTACATAATCAAGTCTTCGAAGTTTGAATCTTTAAGACCAGTCAATACCGCATTGGCAATCGAACCGATACCTGCTTGTAAAGGACCTAAGTTTTTCGGTAAACGCTCTTCCGCCACTTCTTTTTCGAAGAATGCGATCAAGTGGTTTGCAATCCCTTGAGTTTCATCATCTGGTTCAGTCACAGTTGATGGTGAGTCATGATATTCGTTATTGATCACGATACCGACAATTTTAGACGGGTCGATATTAATCGCTTGAGTACCAATACGCTCATCCACTTTAGTCAATGGAATCGGTTGGCGTGTTGGACGGTACGATGGAATATAAATATCGTGTAAGCCTTCAAAAGCAGGGCTTAAGTTGGTGTTGATTTCAACAATCACTTTTTCAGCAAAAATTGCAAAACTTGCAGAGTTACCTACGGATGTTGTTGGGATGATGCCACCATCCTCAGTAATTGCAATCGCTTCAATAATCGCAATATCTGGTTTTTTCAATTGCTTGTTACGCATCTGTTCAACCGTTTCAGACAAATGCTGATCGATGAACATCACTTCGCCTTTGTTGATGGCTTTACGTAATGTGTTATCCACTTGGAATGGAAGACGACGCGCAAGTACACCCGCTTCAGTCAACTGTTTGTCTAAATCGTTACCTAAAGATGCACCTGTAATTAAAGTGATTTTAAGTGGATCAACTTTAGCACGTTTAACCAACGCCAAAGGAACAGCCTTAGCTTCACCTGCGCGTGTGAAACCACTCATACCTACAGTCATACCATCTCGGATAAATGCAGCAGCTTGTTCAGCGTTCATGACTTTGTCATGAAGGGAAGCTAATCGAATACGATCTAAAGACATAGTTTAAGCTCAATTCTTGTTCAAAACTAGACGGATTGTACCGTCCCAAAACAAGATTGTGCATGGCTGTTAGGCTAAGGTCTAATTTTTTCAGGAAATGGAGGTATAAATTTTGGTAATGATTTTTAAGTGGTTGAAATTCATTGTAATTATATAATTATAATATAAGTGTTTAAATATCAACCGTTTAAAAATTAATCACTCTGTAAAATGTTGACCTAAACTTTGTTTGATTTTTTGTAAAGGCGTGATTTGTTCGATCTCATCTTCATTTATGCTTTGCAATGGCAGTGAGATGATTGTCTCCAAACCGCCTTCAAGACGGTTTCGAATAATCAATTCGCCTTGATGAATATCGACAATTCTTTTCACGATAGCAAGACCCAATCCGCTGCCCTGAATAGTTCGTGCTGCATCACCTCGAACGAAGGGTTGCATCAGTTCTTCGATCTGATCTTCAGGGATTCCTTCACCCTGATCAGCCACTCGAATATGAACTTTTTCATTTTCAAAATGAGCTGAAATTTGAATGGGTTCAGAGCCATAGCGTTTAGAATTATTGATTAAATTACCAATTAATCGTTTGAGCGATAGACTTCGGGCTTCAATGGTGGGTAATTCTTGTGGCTTAAACTCGATTTTTAAAGGTTTGAACTGCTTTACTAATTCATTGAGTAGCGCATTGACATCGGTATCTTGAAGTTCTTCATCTGACCCGTCGCGCATATAAGAGATGAATTGATTCAAAATCGCATCCATATCTTCAACATCATAGATTAAGCCTTCTTTGAGAAAATCTTCATCAGGCATCATTTCTGCGCTTAAACGAATGCGTGTCAGTGGGGTTCGGAGGTCATGAGAAATACCTGCCAACATGATTTGACGATCACGCTCGGTTTGCTCAAGGGTGTAAATCATATGGTTGAATGCTTGGTTCACTTGGCGAATTTCAAGCGGTCCATGATTGGTTTCTAAATACGGTGCTTTACCTGTTTTACTATAATTATTGGCTGCATTCTGCAAACGACGTAGTGGACGATTCAACTGTCGAACCAGCGTTAAAATAATAATGGCTGAAATCAGTGGTACACCTAATAGCCAAGCGAGAATCAGTTCAGGGCTGTAGTTGGCATAGGTCTTAAGAGGCTCTTGCACCCAATTGCCATTCATTTCTGGAGTTTGTATCCAGATACGCGGACTTGGTTTAAATTGGAAATACACCGTGACATTCGGCACATCCAGCTCTTTTGCGAGCTTCTGCTCAATTTGATTGGTGAAAAACTCCGCAATAAATTTTTCTCTCAAATTTGGATATTTGGCTGGATCAGTAACATATTCAATCCCCACACGTTTTTTTAACCATTCATCAGTGTCAAGCTCTTGATTACCATGAAAGATCTTAAGTTCAGGGTTATTAATAATCTCAAGTTCAACCGCTAAATAGCGTGCATGTTGTTGGATTTCAGGCAGGTACAGTGTTTTCCAAAAGAACCACAGTGACATAAATAGGCTGAAAAATACGACAAACAGTACCAAGACTGTGGTACGCATGGCCGCAGAGCGGGGTTTGATTTTGTCTAGAAAGCGTTCCCACTTGGTCCGTTTCCTTTCGGAGTAGGTTTCAAAGTCATTGAATTTTTGTGGGTCAACCGGTTCTAGTTTCACACCAAATCCTATTTGTATCGTAATTATGGACTTCATCCAAATGGCATTGGATACGCGTTAAAGTCATACGCAACTGTCCGAGGCAGGAAATATTTATTCAGTCTTGTTTCTGCGACTTAGAATGAAAGGTACAGAAATACGCCGAGTTTTGCGTATGACAATGGTTTTGCTTACTTTTGCCTAAACAAAAGTAAGGCCAACCGCAGGTTAAACGTTAATTCAAAGCTTGAGTGATAAGACACCGATGTGCAAACCATTTTCTAAGTGAATTACTCAGCACCATCTGGAACGAAGACATAACCCACGCCCCAAACGGTTTGGATATAGCGTGCACGCGCTGGGTTTTCTTCAATCAAACGACGTAGGCGAGACACTTGAACGTCAATTGAACGCTCCATCGCGCCCCATTCACGTCCACGTGCTAAGTTCATCAGTTTATCGCGGGTCAATGGTTCACGTGGATGTTGAACCAAGGCCTTAAGTACTGCAAATTCACCTGTGGTTAAAGTCACGACCTGACCTTCACGGGTCAATGTGCGAGTCGATAAATCAAGTGACCACGGTCCAAAGCTGACCACTTCCATATGCTGACTTGGTGCACCCGGTACTTCACGGACTTGGCGACGGAGTACTGCACGGATACGCGCTAATAACTCATTTGGATTGAATGGTTTTGGCAAATAATCATCGGCACCAGCTTCAAGCCCTGCAATTCGATCTGAGTCACTACCACGTGCCGTCAACATGATGATGGGTGTATCGATATTTGATTGGCGTAAACGACGACAAATACTTAAACCGTCTTCCACTGGAAGCATAAAATCAAGAACGATTAAAGAAAATAATTCACGTTGTAACAAACGATCCATTTGTGTTGCGTCATGTGCCGTTTTTACAACAAAGCCTTTGTCTTCTAAAAAACGCTGTAAAAGGGTACGTAAACGTACATCATCATCGACAACTAAAATGCGTTCGACGCGGTCGGTTTCATTGTGTACAACATCTGTGTTTTCAGCAGGTACAACCAAACTCATGATGCACTCCCTTAAAGTTGTATTTATAAATATTTGTTAATCTCAGTATACTGCTTAAGTTCTTGTTAAGACTATGTATCAAATTGCTCAAAATTACAATTTTAAGGCGTTTTTGAAACCAAATAACAACATCAAAAAAACTGAGGAATCATATCTAAAGTTATAGACAACAACGTCTCATGTAGCAATGGATAAATGATGGAGAATTTGAATAAGCGATTGTTTATGCATCATTATTCTGTTTTTTAGGCGGTTATCTTAAGTTTGCTACGTAAATTAAAACAATCTAAATCAAAAGCAGAATATTACAGATACAAAATGAACCATGATGAAAGGTCCTTATTTTGTAATTTTCATTCAATTGATCGCATATTTTGTGATGCAATTTATTTTTAATCGTCAAAAAAAAGCTGAAATTTAAAGTTTAATTAAAATTTCCATTGTAAATATTCAAAACAATTGTGGATTTTATAGTCTTGGTCTTTATAATCACTAACTTTTAGTCCTTATCCTTGTGGAATTTAACACGATGACTGACTTAGTTCAGCAGTTGGCAAAAGAAATTGCCGTACGTCCAAACCAAGTAGAAGCTGCCATTAAGCTGATAGATGAAGGTTCGAGTGTTCCATTTATCGCACGTTACCGTAAAGAAGTAACCCAAGGCTTAGACGATACGCAACTCCGTCAACTTGATACGCGCTTAACGTATTTACGTGATTTATTTGAACGCCGTGAAAAAGTCATTGAATCACTGAAAGAACAAAATAAATTGACTGACGATTTACTTGCTCGAGTAAACGCAGTTGAAACTAAAAATGCATTAGAAGAAATTTACGCGCCGTACCGCCCAAAACGTACCAGTAAATCATTTAAAGCCAAAGAAGCTGGCTTAGGTCCGATTGCGACAAAAATTCTGTCTGAAAATATTGATCCTGCAGAAGCTTTATCAGGCTTTAGCCATGAAGATTATGCTGACCTTGAAAGCCAATTAGATGCGATTCAACACATCATTATTGATGAATGGGCGCAAAATATTGGATTAACCACCGAATTAAAATCAACATTTGCTAAAACCGCTGTACTTAAAAGTTTAGTGGCAAGTGAAGAGAAAAAAGAAGTTGGCAAGAAATTCCGTGATTACTTTGATTTCTCTGAAAATCTGAATAAAGTACCTTCACATCGTCTGTTAGCGATGTTGCGTGGTCGTCAAGAAAACGTATTGGGTTTAAAAGTGGATGGTCAAGATGATCTTCCATTGGCTCGCATTGAAACTGAATACGATCTTGAGTCTGTTCAACCTCAAGCCCGTCAAGACTTCCTAAAACAAACGGCAAAATTGTTCTGGTTAGGTAAAACACGCCCAGCGATTGAACACTCTCTATTAACAGAAAAACGTCTTGCTGCTGAAACTGAAGCAATGGATGTATTTGCTGAAAACTTACGTCATTTATTGTTGTCTGCACCTGCGGGCGCTCGTACAACGTTAGGCGTAGATCCTGGTATTCGTACAGGTGTGAAATTGGCTGTTGTGAATGCATCAGGTGATGTTCTTGCACATAGCACGATTTATCCATTTGCACCAAAAGAAGATAAAGCAGGTTCATTGGCTGAACTTGAACGTCTTTGCCGTGAATTCAATGTTGATTTGATCGCGATTGGTAATGGTACAGCAAGCCGTGAAACAGAAGCGGTTGTTGCTGAGATGATGGCAGCGAATCCTGATCTTAAATTGACACGTGTTTCTGTTTCAGAAGCGGGTGCATCGGTTTATTCAGCGTCTGAGTTGGCTGCGGCTGAACTTCCTGAATTGGATGTGACGATTCGTGGTGCAGTGTCTATTGCACGTCGTTTACAAGATCCATTGGCTGAGCTTGTGAAGATTGATCCTAAATCAATTGGTGTGGGTCAGTATCAACATGACGTGAACCAAACTGGATTGGCGAAAACACTTGAAGCTGTGGTTGAAGACTGTGTGAACTCTGTGGGTGTAGATGTTAATACAGCATCATCTGCAATCTTGGGTTATATCGCAGGTTTGAATAAATCAATCGCACAGCAAATCGTAGATTTCCGTAAAGAAAATGGTCGTTTTGACAACCGTCAAGCATTGAAAAATGTACCACGTTTAGGCGAGCGTACATTTGAACAAGCGGCTGGTTTCTTGCGTATTCAAGATGGATCAGAGCCATTAGATGCATCTGCAGTTCACCCAGAATCATATGCATTGGTGAGTAAAATTGCTGCAGCAAAAGCAACGACTGTAAAAGACATCGTTGGCAATACTGAAATCATTCGTCAAATTGATGCTGAAGCATTTGTTGATGACAAATTTGGTTTACCGACAATCAAAGATGTACTTTCAGAGCTTGAAAAACCAGGTCGTGATCCACGTCCAGAATTCCGTACTGCGAAATTCCGTGAAGACATTACCGATGTTAAGCAATTGACTGAAGGCTTACAGCTTGAAGGTGTTGTCACCAATGTAACGAACTTCGGTGCATTTGTGGATGTTGGTGTTCATCAAGACGGTCTAGTGCATATTTCTGAACTTGCCAATGAATTTGTTGCTGATCCACATAAAATCGTGAAGCCAGGTCAGATCGTTCAAGTGCGTGTATTACAAGTGGATGCTGAGCGTAATCGTGTGAACTTGTCTATGCGTCCTGAAGGTTCTGAAGCACCTGCAAAAGCACCGCGTCAACCGCGTCGTGAAACGCCAACAGGTGAGCAACGTACTGAACGTAAACCTCAAGCGAAACGTCCTCAACAAGCACGTCCACAAGGTGATCGTCCGCAACAGAATAAGAAGCCACAATCGGCTAAACCTCAAGAAGCAAAAATTGGTGGTTTAGGTGCATTGTTACTTCAAGCAGGGATTAAAGGTTCGAAGTAATCTTTAATGACTTAATAAGAAACCTCCCAATCGGGAGGTTTTTTGATGCTTTAAAATTCAAGCCAAAATTAATTGATCATTGGCACAATCCAACTGGTAATAATCAGCAAAATACCAAAGTGCCCGAGCTTACGAGACACTTTGACAAAAGTGGGAACAGGCTGTTCAAGCTTATGGGCATAATCTTGCAGATTTTGTGCATTGGTACTACGGCTATGCCATAGGAAAATTGCCAAGTCGATACAGATTAAAAGTGTGCCTACATCGGCAACCAAATCCATCACGACAAAATCTTGTGTATACAGCGCTATACCCATTTGATAACAAATAAAAACCGCAAAGGCGATCGCTGCATACTGTAAAAATAAAGTGAGAGTGCGCATACCAATTTAAAGATGAAAAGTTTGTAGTTTTATAACACAAAAGTAATTTTTTATATAAATTCATGTGAATGTTCTATTAGTGTGCTTACATGAACAAACCATTTAATTTTAAAAGGTTTTTTCAATGATGATTTATTTAAAAAAAATATCGTATTCATTTGTCGAACAATTTATTAAAAAAATAGAAATAATTCCGATACTAATATTGTCAAAAAAGCGGCTTTAAAATAAAGTAAAAGCTCTAAAAATGTGAATTGCGTCACATAATTTTATTTTCATATTTTTAGAATAATTACAAGCAAAATCAACTATATATATTTTGAGAAAAACAATAATGTCCCAGTCAATCCCCAAGAGAGGGTTTCATTCTAATGATCTGCTTTCAGGTCTCGTCGTATTCCTCGTTGCTTTACCACTATGTTTAGGTATTGCAAGCGCCTCCGGAGCACCTTTAATTTCAGGTGTGATCGCGGGTGTAATCGGTGGAATCGTGGTTGGATTTTTAAGTGGATCACATATCAGTGTATCAGGACCTGCAGCAGGCTTAGCTGCGATTGTACTGTCTTTACTTAGTCAACTGGGTGGGAACTATCAGGCTTTCTTGCTGTGTCTGGTCTTAGCAGGTGTCATTCAGGTGGCATTTGGTCTATTCAAGCTTGGTTCATTTTCAAACTTCATTCCAACCAACGTGATTTTAGGTCTTTTGGCTGCGATTGGTATCATTTTAATTTTGAATCAAATCCCTTATTTAATGGGGATTAAAATAGACTTATTCAAAATGCATTGGCAAAGTGGTTGGTCTGCATTAATGCCTCATTTTGACTATGGTGCAGCACTGATCGGTATCTTAAGTGTGATCATTATTTTAGCTTGGGATAAAACACCCTTAAAGAAAACGCCACTCCCTTCAGCGCTGGTGGCTGTTGTTTTTGCAGGTGTCCTAAATTATATCTTTATTCAAACGAATTCGAGTTTAGCTGTTCGTGAAGAACATTTAATACGACTTCCTAATGTCTTTTCATCTAATGAAACCATTTTTAGTTTTCCTGATTTTAGCTTTTGGAATAACGCGATTATTTATACGGGTGCGATTACATTAGCAGTCGTGGCTTCTATTGAGACTTTACTCAACTTAGAAGCGGCCGACAAAATGGACCCGCAAAAAAGAGCATCACCGCCGAACCGCGAATTATTTGCGCAAGGCGTGGGGAATACATTCTCAGGTTTGATTGGTGGCATGCCGATTACTTCCGTGATTGTGCGAAGTTCAGTGAATGCGACCAGTGGTTCTAAAACGAAATTTTCTGCTATTTTTCATGGTGTATTGTTGGCGGTAGCGCTGATCTTACTCACGCCATTGATTAATGTAGTGCCACTTTCAGCATTAGCGGCAATTTTGATTTTAACCGGAATCAAGCTGGCAAGTCCTGCACTGTTTAAACGTCTTTATAGTGAAGGCTGGAAACAATTTCTGCCATTTATCGTGACTGTAGTTGCGATTATTGCCACAGATTTATTGAAAGGTATTATGATCGGCTTGGTGGTGAGTCTGATCATTATTCTGAAAAATAATTTAAAACGTGGTGTGCGTGTGATTCATGAAACACATTTACATGGCAAGATTACACGAATTGAATTGGCTCCAAACGTATCGTTTTTAAACCGTGCAGCATTGGTTTCAGCATTGGAAAAACTAAAATCGGGTGAAACCGCGGTGATTGATGCTTCCAATACCTATTATATCGACCCCGATGTTTATAATGTAATTAAAGACTTTAAGGATGGCACGGCTCAAACCAATCACATTGAGCTGAAGTTGATTGGCTTTAAAGCGCATTATCCAGAAAGCGTAGAAGATGAATTGGATGTGAATGTCAGCACTAAAGAAGTTCAGCGTCATTTAACGCCTAAACAAGTCTTGGAATTATTAAAAGAAGGCAATCATCGCTTCGTGAATCATGAGCGCTTACATCACAATATTGCACGTCAGATTCAAGTGACCTCTCAGGCGGGGCAGCATCCTTTTGCTGTTGTTTTAGGTTGTATGGATTCTAGAGCGCCGACTGAACGTATTTTTGATGTGGGGATTGGTGATTTATTCAGCCTACGTATCGCAGGTAATATTGCGGGGCAGAAAGTCTTAGGTTCACTTGAGTTTGCTTGTAAGAGTAAGGGTTCAAAGTTAATTGTGGTGTTAGGGCATACAGACTGTGGTGCTGTGACTTCAGCATGTCAACTTTATGAGCAAAACCAAGACATTACTAAATTGACTGAAACTCCGAATGTGCAACACTTCTTAAAGCCCATTATGGAAGCGGCACATACAGTAAAAAATGAACAGCCAAGCTACCAGTTAACCAGTAATTTTGTGCATGCAGTAACGGTATTAAATGTTCAAAATAATATTCGATATATTCTTAAAAATAGCCATGTACTTAAGCAAATGGTCGATGATGGTGAGATCTGTATTGTGGGTGCGATTTATGATGTGCGCACAGGTAAAGTTGATTTTATCTAATTGCTAGATTCTTAAATCAAGTGATGAAAAACCTCCATTCGTGGAGGTTTTTTTATATTTAAGTTCAAGATACAAATAGCCGAACAAAATAACAGATCATGAGAGTACGTATGCTGATCTCAGATATAAGTACAAGTCGAGGGAAGTTCGCCTACTTTAAGGGATTTTGAATTTGAATCATGAGTTGTTTTGCATCGGTATTTGAAAATGATTTTCTCTTTGGAAATTTCAACTGTACAAAGAAACCCACGCAAATGATCCATAAACTCAGTTGTGCGAAGAAATCTAAGGATACGATTTGATGTGGAATAAGTTCAAAAATATTTACACTGACCAATAACGTACACACGAAGAAGAACAGTTTGAATAATAAAATTTTTAGCATCACGGTTACTCATGATTTCTAATCCATTTCAGTATAAAAAAGTTTTATTAAACCAAAATTAAAAAAGACCCATCATGTTGGTGATGAGTCTTCAATCATACGAATTTTATAGTTATGAACTTTTTATGATGGCGATTACCAATGTTCACCCGGAAACAAACGCGCATAAGCACGTTGCACAAAGTTTAGTTTTTCAGTTTGACCAACCGATGCTGATGAACTCGGAAATAGGTTGTAACCAATCGACATGAGTTTATTGTTGATATCAGGCGCAATGGCATAGGTAATCGAAGCCAAACGTCCAAGATGAGTCGCCACTTTCTTCGGGCGCTTCACGATCGCATATGCAATTAAATCTGCTGCTTGCTCCGGAGAAAGAGCTGGTACATATTTGTAGATCTTGGTTGGGGCGATCATGGGTGTGCGCACTAGTGGCATATAGATCGAGGTAATCGCAATCTTATGAGAATCAACCTCTGCTGATAAACAGCGACTAAAAGCATCTAGGGCTGCTTTGGATGCTACGTAAGCGGAAAAGCGAGTCGCATTTGCCAAGACACCAATTGAGCTAATATTAATGATCTGTCCTTGGCGACGACTCATCATTTGCGGCAGGATATTTAGAATTAAACGGACCGCACCGAAGTAATTCAGTTGAATCGTACGTTCAAAGTCATGAAAACGATCAGTCGATTCGTGTACAGCACGACGAATAGAGCGACCTGCGTTATTAATTAAAATATCGATATGATCGACAGAATCTAAGATTTGTTTAGATAAGTCGTCAATGGCATGCATGTCATTTAGATCACAAGGGAAAATACTGGCTTGTCCACCTTTGGCTTCAATCTCTTTTTGCGCATCAATCAATGCATCTACCGTACGAGCAACCAATAAAACATGTGCTCCAGCATCTGCAAGTTTATGAGCTGCAGTCAAACCAATGCCACTAGATGCACCTGTAATGAGGATCACTTTTCCATGGACTTTACGTTTAAAAAGCTGCTCTAGTTTTTTATTCATTGCACTATCCTTGTTCGATCCGAATTCAAATTCTGGTGATATATTTTTTAATCTAGGGCTGAGTTTTTTTTGAAAAAAACTAAATTTTATCTACAGAAGATGATAGCTTAGAAAATGAAAAATTATCAATAAGCATATGAAATAGAAAAATATTTTAGAGTAATTGCTCTAATTTAGTGTTCTGATTGATTTGGTTTATATCATAAAAAATAATGCATAAAATGAAATAATCATCTTATGCATTTCTAAGCTTAAATTGATATTTTTACTAGTTTTATTCAATTAAACTTGAGTGAGTGCCTGCTCCAAATCAGCAATTAAATCATCCGCATGTTCAATGCCAATCGACAAACGAACCATATCAATGCTGACGCCTGCAGCTTTTAATTCAGCTTCATTGAGTTGGCGATGTGTGGTTGTAGCAGGGTGACATGCCAAACTTTTCGCATCACCAATATTCACCAAACGGGTGAAGAGTTGTAGCGCATCAATAAAGCGTGTACCACCTGCAAGACCATCTTCAACCCCAAAAGAGAGAATGGCAGAAGGTTTTCCTTTGACATATTTCTGTGCCAAAGCATATTGAGGATGGTCTTTTAAACCTGCGTAATTGACCCATTTTACTTTTGGATGTGCCTTTAAGTATTCAGCAACTTTGAGCGCATTTTCAGTATGACGTTCCATCCGAAGGCTCAGAGTTTCTAAGCCTTGTAGAATTAAGAACACGTTGTGCGGGCTAATTGCTGCGCCAGTATTACGTAATGGTACAACGCGCGCACGTGCAATATACGCAGCTTCACCCAATGCTTCGACATAATTCACGCCGTGATAACTCGGGTCTGGTGTATTCAGTACTTTAAAGCGTTCAGGGTATTTGCCCCAAGGGAATTTACCACTGTCGACAATAATCCCACCAATCGAGTTACCGTGACCGCCAATATATTTGGTGAGTGAGTGAACAATGATGTCTGCACCAAAATCGAAAGATTTTTGCAGGACTGGGGTTGCAACTGTGTTGTCAACGACAACAGGAATGCCATATTCATGCGCGATTTTAGAAATTGCTTCAAGATCAATAATATTGCCTAGCGGGTTGCCAATTGATTCTACAAAAACCAATTTGGTTTTTTCATCAATCAAACCACGTAAAGCCTCGGGATCTTGATAATCAAAGAAACGAACCTCGATGCCTTGCTTGGGTAAAGTGTGTGCAAATAAATTATATGTACCGCCATACAAGGTTGATACGGAGGCAATATTATCACCTGCCTCTGCAATGGTTTGAATGGCATAGGTGATGGCTGCCATACCAGATGCTAAAGCAAGTGCACCTATACCTCCTTCAAGCGCAGCGATACGCTGTTCTAATACCGCAGTCGTTGGATTCATAATGCGGGTATAGATATTACCCTGAACTTTTAAATCAAATAAATCAGCACCATGCTGGGTATTATCAAACGAATATGACGTGGTTTGATAAATCGGTACAGCAACAGCCTTAGTGGTTGCCTCTGGGGTGTAGCCTGCATGAATGGCGAGAGTTTCGTCCTTGTATGTCATTTTAATTTCATCTTGGTGAGTTAGTTTTGAACGATATTAGCATTTATGTTGAGCAATTAAAGTCCTTATTTATTGAAATCTTTATGTTTAAAGTTGATAAGGCTGAAATATTTTTAAGTGAAAATGCATGAAATTCAATATTGATGTATTTGTTCAATTTGTGAGCGAAAAGTTTTTTACAACAAAGTGATCAACTTAATTAACATGCCTTATTTTTTTGGTGTATTCATCGTATAATACCCGATTATTTTTTCGCTCATTTGAGCCGGGGCGCTTCATCCCCGAAATTGGTTTTCTATTGAGGAGTCCTACGTGGCCCAATATATTTACACGATGAACCGTGTGTCGAAAATGGTTCCGCCTAAACGCGAAATCTTAAAAGACATCTCTTTATCATTTTTCCCAGGCGCTAAAATTGGTGTTCTTGGTTTAAACGGTGCGGGTAAATCTACCTTGCTTCGTATTATGGCGGGCGTAGACAAAGATTTCTCTGGTGAAGCTCGTGCACAACCCGGTATTAAAATCGGTTATCTTGAGCAAGAACCACCTTTAGATGAAACTAAAGATGTTCGTGGTAACGTTGAAGATGGTTTACGTGAACCACTTGATGCGTTAGCACGTTTAGACGAAGTTTTCGCTGAATATGCAGCTGAAGATGCTGACTTTGATGCGCTTGCAAAAGAGCAAGAGAAGTTAGAAGCAATTATCCATGCTTGGGATGCGCATAACTTAGGCAACCAAATGGATCAAGCAGCTGCTGCGTTAAACCTTCCAGCTTGGGATGCAGACGTTAAGTTGCTTTCAGGTGGTGAACGCCGTCGTGTTGCACTTTGCCGTTTATTGCTTTCTAAACCTGACATGTTGCTCCTTGATGAACCAACGAACCATTTAGATGCATCATCTGTATCTTGGTTAGAGCGTTTCTTGAAAGACTTCCCTGGTACTATTGTTGCGATTACGCATGACCGTTATTTCTTAGATAACGTAGCAGAGTGGATCCTTGAGCTTGACCGTGGCATGGGTATTCCTTATCAAGGTAACTACTCTTCTTGGTTAGAGCAGAAAAATGCGCGCTTAGAACAAGAGAACAAGCAAGAAGAATCTTTTGCTAAAGCACTTAAGAAAGAGCTTGAATGGGTTCGTTCTAATGCAAAAGGTCAGCAAAAGAAAAACAAAGCGCGTATGGAGCGTTTTGAAGAGCTTAACTCGCGTGAATTCCAACAGCGCAATGAAACTTCAGAAATCTACATTCCACCTGGCCCACGTTTAGGCAACAAGGTGGTAGAAGTTGAAGGTATCAGTAAGTCATTTGGTGACAAGTTGTTGTACAAAGATTTGTCATTTGTTGTACCACCAGCTGCAATTGTGGGTATTGTCGGTGAGAACGGTGCGGGTAAAACGACACTATTCCGTATGATGACTGGCGAACTAGAACCAGATACCGGTTCTGTGGTGCTTGGTGAGTCGGTTAAAGTGGCTTATGTGGGTCAGATCCGTGACACATTAGATAACGACAAAACGGTTTGGGAGGAAGTTTCTGGCGGTTTAGATATCTTAAAGATTGGCGAGTATGAAATTGCGTCTCGTGCGTACATTGGTCGCTTCAACTTTAAGGGTCAAGATCAGCAAAAGCGCGTAGGTCAATTGTCAGGTGGTGAGCGTAACCGTTTACAACTTGCGAAAATCCTACAACTGGGCGCAAACGTGATCTTACTCGATGAACCATCAAACGATTTGGATATCGAAACCTTACGTGCGCTTGAGGATGCAATTTTAGTATTCCCAGGTACTGTAATGGTAATCTCGCATGACCGTTGGTTCCTTGACCGTATTGCAACACATATCTTGTCATTTGAAGGTGAAACACCTGAATTCTTCCAAGGCAACTATGCCGAGTTTGAAGAATATCGCCGTAAACGTGATGGTGATGATTTAGTTGCTAAGCGTCAAAAATATCGCAAAATCGGGAGTTAATTTACTTCTCGATTGATAAAAAAACCAGCCTAAGGGCTGGTTCTTTTTTTAGTGCGTAGGTTGTAATAATTTAGGAAATAACCAAGTTACTCAAGGCTTTTTCAAGGATATTTTTAGCATCACGATGACCTTGGCTGGCTGCTTGATCAAGCCATTTTTCAGCCTGCGTATAGCTTCGATCTAGTCCGAGTTGCCCATTTAAATAGCTCAGCCCCATTTTATACTGTGCTTCTTTATCGCCCCTTAATGCTGCTCGTAAGTAAAACCAAACAGCATTACGTGCGTCATCTCCATTGCAGTAAGTCGCTTCATGATGACTGATACATCGATTAAAGCGCTCTTCATAATCATGTGCTTTAATTAATTCAGACATGGTTTCTGAGCTACTGTTTAAATGATTTGAGAAAATATTCTGAATATAATCTCGAATACGTTTAGAAAGAGTTGAAATCATCTATACCTCCTCGCATTCCGTGCATGGCTGGATTTTGATTGTTTATTTTTATAACTACACAGTAGTTTTAACCTAATCCATATTTTTAAACAATAAAAACTTATTAAAAATACGAGTATTTTGTAATTTAATCTTTTGGAAATAAAAACTTAAAGCTTTAATCACGACTTAATTTTTGATCCTAATCCAATATTTATTATTCGAAAAGCATATATGAAGTTATCTAAATGGAAATATTTGTGATAAGTATATCAAGCTATTCTCATCAGTATGTAAGATCAACTTTCAAATGAAAAATTATAAATGGGTATAGAGTCGATGATGGATATACATTAAGGTTATGATCATAGTCATGCGGTTGTCACTGAAAATAATGCACAAAAACTGACATTCGCTTTAATTCTCACCTCAACCTTTTTAGTCATTGAAATTATTGCTGGTTTTGTCACGCAAAGTCTGGCACTACATCTCTGATGTGGCGGATATGTTTAGCGATGCTGCTGCATTAGCTATTGCACTTGTTGCAATCAAAATTGCTAAATTACCTGCGGATAGTAAACGCACTTTTGGCTATCAGCGTTTTGAGATTCTAGCAACTCTTTTTAATGCCTTGATGTTGTTTGTGGTGGCGATTTATATTCTGTATGAAGCTTACCAGCAATTTTAATCATCCGCCAGAGATTCAAAGCTTAGCCATGATGGGGGTGGCAGTGATTTGGCTTGTGACCAGTCTCATTTCAATGAAAATATTATTCTCAAGTTCCTCAGAAAGTTTAAATATGAAAGGTGCTTATCTATTTCACAGGTTGGATTTGGGTTGATATGCTTATAGCAGTGCTTATGAGTTTTTGGGTGATTCCAAGAACTTAGATTCTATTGAAACAGAGTATTTATATTTTATTGGAAGGTGTACCCGAAGAAATCGATATAAAACATCTGCGAAATGATTTATTAAATTTAAAAGATGTTCAAAGTATTCATTAACTTAAAGTCTGGGCAATTACCTCTAAAAAATATACATCTCACTATACTTTCTTGGCGCCCTATACGAATAAAAAATGAATTTTATGCTGAAGCATCAGAAATGCTGACGTATCAACATGCCATTACAGAAATGACTTTACAGATTGAAGATGATGAATGTATTGCACAGTCACATCATCATAATGATTTGCGTAGGTGATAAGGATGCCCCTTACATCAACACTAATCTGTGTATTTAAAAAATAAACTTGAGTACCTTGGGAGGTACTCAATTACTCAAACGCAAAACTCAATTAATTTTCCCATTCATGATGACAATCGCGACACTTCCATTTTTTTTGCGATTGCATAAATGCCTGCATTGATATTTTGAAATCAGGAAGATCACGCCAAAACAGAGCACCAGCTACGATCCCCACCACAAAAACAACAACCGTTGCGATTTGTAGTGTTTGACCTGCACCATCACCAAAAATCATCATCACTAAACTGCTGACGATCAGTAGTAATAAGATGAAGATCGTAGGAATAAGTACGATTAAGCTTTTAGGTACATTGGGTCGTACAGCAGGACTGTTCGCACTTGCAAGAGGCATGATCTTGCGACTTTGGCATTTAGGGCATTGGTATTGCATGATGACTCCACAATTCTTTTGATCAATTCTATAACATTGCAGCAAAATCTAAAACTTAGAGATAAAAAAAAGCCACTGATGAGTCAGTGGCTTTTTCAGAATTTGGCGTCCCTACGGGGATTCGAACCCCGGTTACCGCCGTGAAAGGGCGATGTCCTAGGCCTCTAGACGATAGGGACAATATCGAGGCAACACCACTTCATCTTTTGGATTGAAGTACTAAGTTATTCGCTTAGCTGGTGTGAGCGCTATATTAGGGATATCGCGCTCTTCCGTCAACACTAAATTCAGTTAAGCTTCATCAACTGCATCATTTTTCGGCAGTTTTAAGCTTTGATTGAGTTTTTCCCAAACTTTTGCTTCTTTTTTGCTCGGGCCGCCAACAATCTCTAAAGCATGACGTAAACGTGCGAACGTTAAATCGGGACCAATCGTCACCATGGATTGCATCACAGGGGTTGACGAGGTTGAGCCTGCAATTGCAATAAAAAACGCTGGCATGAAATCACGAAGTTTGATGTCCATTTGATTCGCTAAATCCATAAGCGTTTGGCTGACAGTGTCGTTGTTCCAAGTGAACAGACTTTCTAAACGCCAAATCGCAAATTGTAAGCTTTGACGAACTTGTTCTTCTGACAATTTTTTGCTTTCAAACTGTTCTTTATTCAGTGTTGGGAACTGATTGAAATAGAAACCTGCCCAATTTACAGCTTCAGACAATAGATTGATGCGGGGTTGAATCGCAGCAGCGATCTGCTCTAAAGTCTGACGGTCAGACTTCCAAGCCAATAGCGTGTCTAACAACTGACCCGGCGTTAATGCTTTGATCCATTGACCATTAAGCCAATTCAATTTTTCTACATCAAAAATTGGACCGCCGAGCGAGACACGATTGATGTCAAAGTGTTCAATCATTTCAGCCAAAGTGAATTTTTCACTTTCGTCTGGCATTGACCAACCCATACGCCCAAGGTAGTTCAATAGCGCTTCTGGCAACACACCGATGTCTTTGTAGTAGTTAATCGACGTTGGGTTTTTACGTTTAGACAATTTTGATTTGTCTGGGTTACGCAGCAATGGCATGTGACAAAGCACAGGCATATCCCAACCGAAGTATTGATATAACAACTGATGTTTTGGTGCAGAAGGAATCCATTCTTCACCACGGATCACATGGGTGATTTGCATTAAATGATCATCAACCACGTTTGCCAAGTGGTAAGTCGGCAACCCATCGGTTTTGAGTAGAATTTGCATGTCGACTTGTGCCCATGGAATTTCAACTTCACCACGAAGCATATCGTTAAATTTACAAATACCTTCCGTTGGTACTTTCATACGTATCACATGCGGTTCGCCCGCTGCTAGACGCGTTTCTACTTCGTCTTGAGATAAAAGAAGACCACGGCCATCGTAACGAGGTGATTCGCCACGGGCTTGCTGTTCAGCACGCATTTGGTCTAATTCTTCAGCTGTTGCGAAACAGTAGAAAGCATGGCCTTGTTCAACAAGGTCGACTGCGTATTGCTTGTAAATGCCCATACGTTCAGATTGGCGGTAAGGTGCATGAGGACCACCGATATCTGGGCCTTCTGACCAATTCAAACCTAACCAACGCAGTGAATCTAAAATCATTTTTTCAGATTCAGGTGTTGAACGTAGCTGATCTGTATCTTCTATACGAAGAATAAACTCACCGCCATGTTGTTTTGCAAAACAGAGGTTAAACAAGGCGATATAAGCAGTACCGACATGAGGAAAGCCAGTAGGAGAGGGTGCAATACGAGTACGAACGGTCATAATCGAAAATTATTCAAAATATAAATTAGAACTATTATAACGAAAAAGCCCTGTCACTTTATGATTTATTCATCAATAAAGGACAGGGCGGATAAAAAACTTTTTGGGGGAAAAGTTTTCTAAACGTTACACTTTATTACGAGCTTTGTTGAGGGAAAATAGCCTGCACAAAACGTGAAAAACGTTGATGTTGATTCGCTAAAAAATTCTGTGTAGGTGCGGATTTTAAATTGGTTAGTGCTTTAATTTGATCGTTCTCATTTAAACTTTTATTCGCAGAGCGATCGCGCTTTTGCTGAGAAAGTGCTTTTTCAATCGGCGAGAGTTGTTTCTCAAAGCTTAAAGGAACTTCAACAGACTTTGCTGTTTTTTTTATGGCAGCAGCTTGAGTACCTTGTGTTCCAACCATACATAATGCACTTAAGCAAACGGCTGTAAAAACTTTTAATTTCATTTCCAATCAATCCCCTAATTTGTATTGTTGTAAAATTTATACTTTATGGTATCCATTCTACTCATTAATGCAAGAAAAGTACAAATAGTTCACACAAATTTACAAATGATAATCATTATTAAAGATATTTAAGAGCTCATTGCATTATTAAATTACACTTGCATTATTCTGCATAAAAAAGATGGAGATAAAATGAAGATACAATCTTGACGCAAATTTAGATGGACCTTGAATAACGAAAATAAGCATGATTGAAAACGGATATCTGAATATTTTACAAAAACTCATTTAGCTTTTAACTGTTTGAATTTAAATTTGAAAATACAAAATAGTGCAGTTCAATCGAAATAATTCAGGAAACTTATTTTGTGAATGAGTAATCTCTAATGAATTGCTGATTGAAACTGAATAGGAATGATTGAATAGATCGGAATAAAAAGTTTATGAAGGTCTTTATCCTTTTCATTCATATTCAAATCATAAAATCGTATAAGTTATATAAACTATTAAAAAAGCATAAAGTTATTTAAAAACAATAATTTAATTTCATTGATTTATTTGGCTATATTCCAGACTGTGTGAGTAATTGCAGTTCAATATGTAATTCCATATATTGGCTCTAATTTATGAAGATTACAGATTGTGTTGCTATGAAACTTCAAATCAAAACTATTTTCTCCTCATTATGTCTGGCACTAAGTTTGTCAGGCGTTGCGGCATCGACTCAAGCAGCAGAACGCGAATTTTTAAACGTGTCTTACGATGCTACACGTGAATTTTATGATGAGTTTAATGATTCTTTTGGTCAGTATTGGAAATCACGTACTGGACAAAGGGTTAATTTTAAACAGTCACATGGCGGTTCTGGTAAACAAGCGCGTTCCGTTGTGGATGGTTTAAAAGGCGATGTTGTAACACTCGCTTTAGCCAATGATATTGAAGAAATTGTAAAATCTGGTCAAATTAAGGCAGGCTGGCAAAAAGAATTCCCGCATAATTCTGCGCCATATACTTCAACGATCGTATTCATGGTGCGTAAGGGTAATCCTAAACACATTAAAGATTGGAGTGATTTAACCAAACCCGGCGTAGAAATTATTACGCCAAACCCAAAAACGGGTGGTTTGCCACGTTGGGTATACCTGTCTGCATGGGGCTATGCACTGAAACAACCTGGTGGTAATGAAGCTAAAGCCAAAGACTTGGTGACTAAACTATATCGCAATGTCAAAGTGATGGATTCTGCTGCACGTGCTTCAATGACAACATTTGCAGAACGTAAAATTGGTGATGTATTACTGACTTGGGAAAATGAGGCTTTGGTTACACAGAAAGCTTTAGGTAAAGATAAGTTTGATATTGTTTATCCTTCAATGTCGATTTTGACAGAGCCATCTGTGGCAATTGTTGATAAAACGGTTGAGCGTAATGGCAATAAATGGTTAGCTACGGGCTACATTAATTATTTGTATTCGCCACTCGGTCAAGAAATGGCAGCAAAACATTTCTATCGTCCACGCAATGCACAAGTATTAGCAAAATATAAACATCAGTTCCCAACGATTAAAACATTTACGATTGATGACGTGTTTGGTGGTTGGGCGAAAGCACAACAAACCCACTTTGTGAATGGGGCTACCTTCGATCAAATTTATAATAAGCGTTAATTCAGCCCTTAATTTTATGTTCTTAAAAGCCAATCATTCGTGATTGGCTTTTTTTATTAAAATTGATCGAGCTGTTTGTTTTTCTCAATTTTAGGTTTTAAGCGTAGAGAAATTTTTCAATATTAGGATCGAAATTTAAGATGACCCATCATTTTGTGCAAAAGTAGTGTCATGAGAAACGGTTTTGCCTATAGAAAGTAATATTTTCCTACAAAAAGACGTTTGGAGCTTTTCTAAAACAAGGTAATAATGTGCAGTTACATTTTTCATGGTTTTGAATAAACAATTATGTCGCATATTTCTGTATTACTTCACGAAACTGTTGATGCCCTCGTGGCGGATCGCAATACAGGAATTTTTGTAGATGGTACTTTCGGACGTGGTGGTCATACGCGTTTATTACTGTCTAAATTAGATGAAAATGCGCGTGTTTATGCATTCGATAAAGATCCACAAGCACTTGCTGTTGCAGCAGAACTTGAACAAGAAGATCCACGTTTTACGATTATTCATGCCAGTTTTGCAGATTTGAAAAATGAAATGAATCAACGGGGTATCGAAGAAGTTGACGGTGTGATGGCGGATTTGGGGGTATCATCACCACAACTGGATCAAGCTGAACGTGGTTTTAGCTTCATGAAAGATGGTCCACTCGATATGCGTATGGATAACTCGCAAGGTGTAACAGCAGCAGATTGGTTAGTTGAAGTGTCTGAAGAACACTTGGCCAATGTGATTTTTCAATATGGCGAGGAACGTTATAGTCGTCGTATTGCAAAAGCCATCAAAGCTGCAGGTTATATTGATACCACAGCCAAATTGGCTGAAATTGTTAAAGTTGCCCATCCGAAATGGGAAAAAAATAAGCATGCTGCAACGCGTACTTTCCAAGCGATTCGTATTGAAATTAACAAAGAGCTGGACGATGTACATGAGTTTTTACCGCAAGCGCTAGATTTGTTAAAATCTGATGGACGTTTGGCTGTGATTAGCTTCCATTCTTTGGAAGATCGAATTATTAAACAATTTATTCAAAAAGAATCGACTTTAGCAGAAGATACAGGTTGGGGAATGCCTCAGAAAATTGAAGAGACACGTCGTTTGAAAAAGATTGATCGTGTACGTGCCAGTGAAGCGGAAGTGAAAGAAAATCCACGTTCACGCAGTGCATGGCTTCGAGTGGCAGAACGCATTAATAAATAAAGGCGACGCATGAAATCTGAAATATTAGAAGAACAAGATACAAATACTTTGGCGAGAAAAAAAGTATTGGTTTACATCATCTTGACCTCGCTAATTTTAGTGAGTGCCTTTATGGTGGTGTATCAGGTGTATTTGTATCGTCATGATTTTCGTGAACTTAATACCCATATGCGTGAACGTGAAGACATTAACGCAGAGTGGGGACGTTTGCTGATTGAACAGCAAACTTTTGGTGCAACTGCACAGATTGGTACGCGTGCTGTAACGCAATTACGTATGTATTCACCACCGACTGCACAAACGGTGGTGATTTCTTTACCCACAAAACCAGAGCAAAATAAATAGGCATGCTGAATGGTCGATAAACGGACAACAAAACAACCACGCAAAAAACAGCAGTCGATTTCAGAAAAACCGACGATTGCAGTGGATATGTGGCGTTTTTATTTAATGTGGGGCGTCGTATTATTTTGCTTCGTCATGTTGGTCGCACGTGCATTCTATGTGCAAGTGATCAATAAGGATTTTTTGCAAAATAAAGCCAATGCCAAGATTTTAAGAACAGAAAAAATGAAAGCCATGCGCGGTGTGATTAGCGACCGTAATGGCATTCCTTTGGCGATCAGCACCCCGATTATGAAGGTGGTGATTGATCCACAAAATTATTATGAAACCAAAGATACCTTTGATCAAATCACTGCAGAATTAAAGAAAACACCTGACAGTCGAAAGCTTAAAAATCAGTTGCCGAAAGAAAATCTAAACTTAGATGAACTTGCTGATGCCGTGGGTATTGATCGTGCCGATTTAAAGAAACGTGTGAAAGAACGTTCGCGTTCACGTTATTTAGTTCTGAAAAAAGAAGTACCACCGCCTCAAGCAGATTTATTAGTACAGCGTAATTTTGCTGGTGTTTATGCTGAAAAGTCATATAAGCGTTACTACCCACAACCACAACCCAATGCTCAAATTATTGGTCTAACCAATACCGAGGGTACAGGCATTGAAGGTTTGGAAATGCAGCTCAATAAGCGCCTAGCAGGTGTGGATGGCGAGCAAAAACTGGTTCGTGATAAACATGGTAACCGTGTGCGAACGCCTGAAGTGATTAAAGAGGTTGAAGCAGGCGAAAACATTACCCTCAGTATCGACTCACGCTTGCAATACATTATGTATCGCGAATTGACGGCTGTAGGCGTAGCAAATAATGCACGCTCTGCTACAGCAATTGCTGTGGATGTAAAAACGGGTGAAATTTTGGCGATGACCAGTTGGCCGTCGTATAACCCGAATGATAAAAATAGTCTTTCCAATAAAGATGCGATGCGTAACCGTGGTGCTGTGGATTCATTTGAACCGGGTTCAACCATGAAGCCGTTGACCGTGGCGATGGCACTTGAAAGTGGGAAATATAAACCGAATTCTGTTGTGAATACCACACCAGGTTCAATGCGTGTGGGCAATCATACCATTCGTGATACGCATAACTATGGTGCGTTGACACTGGGCGGCATTATTCAAAAGTCATCAAACGTCGGTGTTGCGAAGATTGCACTATCACTGCCATATCCAACTCTTCCAACCTTCTACAAGCGTTTAGGTTTTGGTCAGCGTTCAGCAGTGAAATTTCCAGGCGAAAGTCCAGGTCTGATTTTGCCTCCAAGTAAGTGGAATGTCTCTGAAGTCGCAACGATGTCTTATGGTTATGGTCTGAATGCCACGGTATTACAGTTGGTTGATGCCTATGCGATGTTGGCGAATAAAGGTGTAAAAATGCCTTTAAGTCTTTACAAATTAGATGCTCAGCCAAAGGGTGAGCAGATGATTGAGCCTAAAATTGCAGATGATGTTTTATTGATGATGGAAACTGCAACTTTGCCGGGCGGTACAGCAACCCGAGCAGCGATTCCAGGTTATCGTGTTGCAGGTAAAACAGGTACGGCGCACAAGTTACGTGCAGACCGTAAAGGCTACTCAACCAATGAATATCGTGCCTTATTTGCAGGGGTTGCGCCTGTCAGTGATCCACGCTTAGCCATGATTATGGTCGTTGAAAATCCGAAAGGAAGTTATTTCGGTGGTACGGTATCCGCACCTGTATTTGCGAAGGTGATGCAAGAGTCGTTAAGACTGTTAAATGTGCCTTTAGATAAACCTTTAGATACTCCAAAAATCCAGTAAATAGGTGATGAATGTCCATTACATTTCAAGATCTTTACACCGTTGAACAAGCGCCTGAATGGATGAAATCATCCTTTCAGGGCTTTAGTCTGGATAGTCGAAAAATTACTTCAGGGCAAATTTTCATTGCCCTGACTTCATTTTCACAACCTGAAAAAACGGCAGAATTTGCACAAAAAGCACTGGATAATGGTGCATTAGCCGTGATTTCAGAAACTGAACTAGCGCTTCAACCAAGTTTAGTTGTTCCCAATCTTCGTCATGTGATGGGGCAATGGCAAAAACAATATTTACAGGCGACTGATCCTGTTCAAGCGACTCGAATTATTGCGGTGACGGGAACCAATGGCAAAACCACGATTTCACGTCTTATTGCTGAATTATTGATGTTGCAAGGTCAGAAATGTGCCGTGATGGGAACGACAGGCAACGGAATTTTACCTGAGCTTGAGTCTTCTTCGCATACCACATTAGATGCTTTACATTTACAAACAGCTTTACATGATTATGCGCAACAAGGCGCTGAGTTTGCTTCAATTGAGGCAAGCTCACATGGTTTGGAGCAGGGGCGTTTAAATGGCTGTGATATTGAAATTGCAGCATATTCCAATTTAAGCCGTGATCATTTGGATTATCACGGAACGCTTCAAGTTTATGCGGAAGCCAAAGCTGCGTTATTTAAATTTGAATCTTTAAAAGTTGCGATTATTAATATTGATGATCAGCATGCACATATTATGCTCAACGCTGCTCAGCAAAATCCGTCAAAACCACGAATTTTGACTTATTCAACGACGCAAACTGCGGATTACCAAGTTCAAAATATTCAATATAGTCTGAGTGGTGTGAACTTTAAATTGGTCACAGCACAAGGCGAATTTGACGTACATAGTCCATTGCTCGGTCATTTTAATATTGAAAATATTGTGGCCAGCCTAATTGCAGCGGAGCAGGCTGGTTTTGATCTCTGTACATTAATTGAAGTCGCACCTCAATTGAAAGGCGCACCAGGTCGTATGCAAGTGCTACGTGATGGTGAAAAGCTATTTGTGGTTGATTATGCGCACACTCCTGATGCATTAATTCAAGTGTTGATTACCTTGAAACGTCATGCTTCAAACGATTTGTGGGCAGTCTATGGGTGCGGTGGTGATCGAGATCGTGGTAAACGTCCACTGATGACACAAGCGGCTTTAGATTATAGCGATGTGGTTCTGATGACCTCAGACAATCCAAGAACAGAAGACCCTGAGCAAATTTTTGCAGATATGAAAGTAGGGATTGACTTGAATAGTCGTACCGTACATGAAATTCATGATCGCCGTGAAGCCATCAAATTTGCTGTCAAAAATGCCAAAGATGGCGACATTGTGGTGATCGCAGGTAAGGGGCATGAAAACTACCAAGACATAGATGGGGTGCGTCATTGGTTTGATGATGTCGTGGAAGTTCAATCTGCGATTGATGCTCAGCCTCACGATACACATTCAGCATATCCAGCGTAATAAGGAATCCATATGCATACTTCAACAACCAGCACGGCGACATTAGTCCCTTGGACAGCAGAACAATTAAAAGATGCAACTCAAGGGCAATGGCATAACGATAAAGTGCCTTCTGGTGAGATTAAACGGATTTTGACTGATTCACGTGATGCAGAACATGGAGATGCATTCTTAGCACTCAAAGGTGAACGCTTTGATGCGCATGATTTTATTGCACAAGTTGCAATACAGGGTTGTGAAATTGCGATTGTCAGCCAACCGATTGATGCGGATATTTGCCAGTTGGTGGTTGAGGATACGCGCTTAGCACTCGGTCACTTGGGGGCTTATCGTCGCCAAAAAAATCCGCAGTTGAAAGTGATCGCACTCACAGGCAGTAGTGGTAAGACCACCACTAAAGAAATGTTGGGCAGTATTTTAAATCGAATTGCCCCGACCTTAATCACGCGTGGCAATCTCAATAATGATTTGGGTGTCCCGATGATGCTGTTGGAGCTTCGCCCAGAGCATCAATATGCGGTCATAGAGTTGGGTGCAAGTCATCAGGGTGAGATTGATTACACCTCAAATCTGGTTCAGCCTCATGTTGCAGGGATTATTAATATTGGGACTGCACATTTAGGTGAGTTTGGCGGCCGTGATGGAATTTGTCGTGCGAAGTCTGAAATTTATGCGCATATTGCTGAGACAGGCACATCCATTGTTCCTCGTGCAGATGACTTTGCTGAAACGATTTTAAAATCCGTGGTGACAGATCAAAAGATGAGTTTCGGTCAAGGTGGGGATGTGTATGCAACTGAAATTCAACTTCATCCTCAATCTGCGACTTTTACATTGAATACACCAAATGGATCACGCCAAGTCGATTTGCCATTTGCAGGTGAGCACAATGTCCAAAATGCAACAGCAGCAACTGCCTTTGCATTGGCTATAGGAATATCTCTAGAGGATGTCGTTGCAGGTTTGGAAACTGCGACAGGCGCTAAAGGTCGTCTGAACTTTATTCAAAAAGATAAATACTTATTTATTGATGATACCTATAATGCCAACCCCACTTCGATGCGCGCGGCGGGTGAAGTCCTTGCTCAACAAGAAGGTATTCGTGTCATGGTGACAGGTGATATTGGAGAGCTTGGATCTGCTGCTGCGCGAGAACACTATATGCTCGGTCGCGATTTAGTTTCGCTTAAAGGTTTGAACTTTGTTGTCGCTGTCGGAGAATTTGCCCCTGCAGCACAAGAGGGTGCGCGTAGTACGCAATATGGTAAAAAAATGCAGGCTTTCTTAAATCAAGAGCAAGCTTTGCCATTTTTAGTTGATTTAATTAAAACACATCAGCCTCAGTCCATGAGTTTCCTATTTAAAGGTTCTCGTTATACCCATATGGAAACGTTGATGACTGAATTGATGGAGAAGATCTAAATGCTGTTATGGTTATTTGAGCAACTGGCGGGCTATCACAGCTCGTTTAACGTGGTTCGCTATTTAACGTTACGTTCATTGCTGAGTGTCTTGACAGCATTGGCGATTGGATTGGCGCTTGGACCCATGATGATTCGTAAGCTTCAAGCATTGAAGTATGGTCAAGCGGTCAGCTCTTATGCCCCTGAAGGTCATGCCAAGAAAATGGGTACACCAACGATGGGCGGGATTTTGATTCTCCTCTCCATCGGGATCTCAACATTATTGTGGGCTGATTTATCCAACCCCTATGTTTGGATCGTTCTAGCCGTGATGGTGATTTTTGGTGCTGTGGGCTGGGCAGATGACTGGATTAAAGTTCGTTATAAAGACAATGCGGGTTTACCTGCAAAGAAAAAATTCTTTTGGACTTCAGTGGGTGCACTCGGCGCAGGCATCGCGTTGTATATTATCGCCCAGCAAGAAGCAAATCCTGTCAATACTGCCAACATGTTGGATTTGCTGATTCCATTTTTAAAAGATTTTAGTATTCCATTGTCGGCAATTCCATTGGGTATTGGCTTTATTATCTTTACTTTCTTGGTGATTAACGGTGCGTCTAATGCTGTGAATTTAACCGATGGTTTGGATGGTTTGGCAATCATGCCCATCGTACTGGTTGCTGCAGGATTGGGTGTATTTGCGTATCTAGCAGGTGATGTACGTTTTGCTAATTATTTACATATTCCTTATGTGAGAAATGCATCGGAGCTTGTGGTGATTTGTGCTGCCATGATTGGTGCAGGTTTGGCTTTCCTTTGGTATAACGCACATCCAGCTCAAGTGTTTATGGGTGATGTCGGTGCATTATCATTGGGGGCAATGCTCGGTACGATTGCAGTGATGGTACGCCAAGAAATCGTATTCGCGATTATGGGGGGTGTATTTGTGGTGGAAGCGATTTCAGTTTTCTTACAGATCGGTTCATTGCGTATGCGTCAAAAGCGAGTTTTCTTGATGGCGCCATTGCATCATCACTATGAGAAAAAAGGCTGGCGCGAGACACAAGTGGTGATTCGTTTCTGGATTATCACAATTATGCTAGTAGTTTTAGGTCTAATGACTTTAAAATTACGCTAAGCCTCAATACTTGAAAAAGTCGGCAATTGCCGGCTTTTTTATTGCCACATAAAGCCAATCCTTTGGAGAAAAAGATGAATCTGCTGATGTGTCCTGTGTGTCGTAAGGCATTAGTGCTCAATGACAAAACGTGGCGCTGTGAAAGCAATCATAGTTATGATGTTGCCAAACAAGGTTATGTGAATCTGCATGTTGTGCAACATAAGCACAGTAAAAATCCAGGGGACACGCCTGAATCTGTGCAAGCACGCCGTGATTTTTTAAGTGCTGGATTTTATGCGCCATTGCAAAAAGCAGTGGTGAAGAAAATTCATCAGCTTAAAATTGAGAATCTGCTCGATATTGGTTGTGGTGAGGGGTATTACACTCATGCGATGCAAGCTGAGGCGATCCAAGTGGTGGGTGTAGATATTGCAAAAAATGCGGTGCAAATCGCTGCTAAATTAAATAAAGAAGTCACTTGGGTGGTGGGGACTGGCGCAATTTTACCTGTGCTGGATCAATCTATAGATCTATGTACCAGTTTATTTAGCCCAATTCCAGAACAAGAAATATTGCGTGTCTTAAAAACGGATGGTCATCTCATCGTGGTCACACCAGCACCTCAGCATTTATATGCGATGCGTGAAGCCTTATTTGAAGAGGTCAATCCACATGAACCACATAAATTTGTACAGCAATTAAAAGATCATTTTGATTTAGTGGACGATATCGTTATTGATGCACCCTTTGAATTAAATCAGCAAGGTTTAAAAAACTTAATTGCAATGACACCATACGCTTACAAGGCTAAACCTGAATTACGTAAAGCTTTAGAAGAAAAGCAACATTTTGCACTAGCAGCACAATTTCAAATCTTTGTATTTAAAAAGAAGCCAATTGAAGCATAAAGAACTTAAAAATAAAAAAGCCCTCATTGAGAGCTTTTTTATTGAACTTAGGATCACTGTACTTAAGATCACTGTACTTAGGACTATTGGACTTCGTTAATTAAATTTTCCAACGAATCCTGTTTTGGCGCTTCTTTTTTCGGTGTTTGGTTTAAAGCAGGCGGTGCTGTTTTAATAGGTTCCAAATCTTGTTCTTCACCTGGTAGATCATCAAAGTCACGAGTTTCATTGCGTGTTGGCGTTACAGGCGTCGGGCGATAGATCGGGCGAGCCAGAGGAGGGGATGCCGGACTTGAATCTTTTTCTACTACAGTGGCTGTAGGACTATGACGCTGATCACGAGTTAAAGGTGCTTTGGCATTTTTATCTAAAGCGACCCAAGCATGTGGTGTTCCTGCAAGTGCCTTGCTCATGAAATTGCTCCAAATAGGAAGCGCTGCAATACCACCATATTCTCGACGACCTAAAGTTGAAGGTTGATCAAATCCAACCCAAGCAACAGTCACCAATTTTCCATTAAAGCCAGCAAACCAAGCATCTTTTGCATCATTGGTTGTTCCCGTTTTGCCACCAATATCATTTCGACCTATTTTCAACGCCGCACGACCTGTACCATGCTGAATCACATCTTTCAAAATATTCGACATGTCAAAAGCAGAACTTGATTTTAAAATACGTTGCGCTTGACGGTATTGGCTTTTTTCTTCTTTGGTGAGCGTAGGTACTTTTTCTTCCTGTTCTAAAGTTTGGTTGTTCACTTCAATCACTTCATCATCAGGCGTTGCCTGTTGTTCATCAGTATTTTCTTTCACAGGTTTAATACATGAAATACATGCATATTCGGGTTTTGCTTGATAAATCACTTTACCGTAAGCATCTTCAATACGACTGATGAAATGAGGTTGGATACGAAAACCACCGTTGGCAATGGCTGAGTAACCTGTTGCCATTTGAACAGGAAGTACTTGAGGCGTCCCTAAAGCAATGGTGTAATTACGTGGAATTTGATCTTCTTGCAGGCCAAAGTCCATAAACAACTGACGGGTTCTTTCAATACCCACAGATTGTAATAAACGAACTGAAACTGTATTACGTGATAAATAAAGCGCACGACGTAATGGGATCATTCCCAAATAACGCCCATCCGAGTTACGCGGTGACCATTTTCCAATGGTGATCGGGTTGTCACTGACCATGCTGTGAGGGGTCATACCACGCTCTAAAGCCAAGGCATAAACAAATGGTTTAATAATTGAACCTGGTTGACGCCAGCCTTGTAAGGCACGGTTAAATTTAGATTGATAAAAATTATAACCACCGACAATCGCAATGATTGCACCATCATTTGGATTCATCGCGATCAATTGACCCTGTACTTTAGGCAATTGCACCAGTGCCCATGAAGTCTTTGCTTCATTTGGACGAAGTCGAACAATATCTTTTACTTTCACAATCTGAGAAGCACGACTGGGTGCACCACCTACACTATTTGCATTGCGATAGGGGCGTGCCCAAGACATGCCCGACCATGGCACAGTGACCGTTTTTCCATCTTGCATTAAGGCTTCGAAGGAATTGGAATTGACCTTGGTGACTTCAACAGGGTAAGTGTTTGCAAATGCCATGAAATTTTTCAAGGGTTCGTCATGCGCTTCTGCACCACGCCAACCATGGCGACGGTCATAGTCCTCTAAGCCACGTTGAACCGAATCTTCAGCATATTGTTGACGTTTAGAGTCAATAGTCGTATAGACCTTGTAGCCTGAATCAACTGCAAGATCACCAAACTTACTCACTAACTCAGAGCGTACCATTTCACCGACATAGGGGAATTTATTACTTAATCCTCGATCGGGCATATTCAAGACTACAGGTTCTGCCACAGCAACTTTATATTGATTTTGATTGATATAGCCGAGTTGCAACATACGTCCTAAAATCCAATTGCGACGTTCCAAAGCACGCTCTGGATTGGCAACAGGATTATATTTTGAAGGGGCTTTCGGTAAGCCAGCAATCATTGCCATTTGAGCAATAGATAAATCAGCTAAGCTTTTGTCATAGTAAATTTTAGCTGCGGCAGCAATACCGTAGGCATTTTTGCCTAAGAAAATTTTATTCACGTAAAGCGTTAAAATATCTTCTTTACTTAAGTTTTGTTCTATTTTTCGAGCCAAGAAGATTTCAGTCAGTTTACGCTTAAGTGTTCTTTCAGGCGTTAAGTAATAGTTCTTTGCCACCTGCATCGTGATTGTGGAGCCACCTGTTTGCACATCTGAGCCAGTTACGGTTTCGCTCAATGCACGCCCTAGACCTTTAAAACTAATTCCACTATGTTCAAAGAAAGACGAATCTTCAGCAGCCAGAAAAGCATGAATAAATTCTTCAGGTATTTGATTATATTCAACAGGAACAGAAAGTTTTCCGCCATATTCAGAAATAAGTTGATTATCTGCTGTATAAACTTGTAATGGCTTTAACAAAGGTGCTTTTTTTAATGAACTCATTTCTGGTAGCGATGGAGCGATGTACAAGTACATACCGTAAAAACCCATTGGTACGGTCAATAAAATTATAATAATCAGCAAAAAAAATGGATGAATGTTTCCACAACAAGATAGCTTTTTCATAACAAGTAAGTTTTAATAGGTGCTAAAGGCAAACTAATTGATGGTCAGTATAACTTCTCATTTAACGGAATGTTAGTTGAGTTTTATATCCGTAAAAAAATTAGACCGTGAGTCTTTAGTTTGTATAGTTGTTGGGGAAAAAAATAATAGGAATTGCATCGTGCTTAGACTTTATCGTAAGCCAAATAAGGGGTTAATGGGAGTAGATATTAGTTCTACTTCTGTAAAGTTATTGGAACTGTCTGTTAAAAATGGTCGCTATTGGGTAGAAAGCTACGGCTTAAGCCCGCTGATCGATGGCAGTGTGGTCGAAAAAAATATCTTAAATGTTGAAAACGTTGCGGATGCTTTAGAGCGCGCAATGAATATTGCAAATCCACAATCATCGAATGCAGCCATTGCAGTCCCAACCTCTATGGTCATTCATAAAGTGATTGAGATGGATGCTGACATGACCGACGATGAACGTGAAGTTCAAATTCGTATGGATGCTGAGCAATATATTCCTTTCCCATTGGATGAAGTCAGTCTTGATTTTGAGGTGTTGCCTGACAAACTGAGCTCATCAAGCCGTGTCAATGTCTTGTTGGTTGCGACGCGAACTGAAAATGTGGATTCTCGTGTAGAAGTTCTTGATTTAGTTGGTGTTACACCCAAAATTGTGGACGTTGAAAGTTATGCTTTAGAGCGTAGTTTTGAAGTGTTCTCTGATACTTTGCCGATTGGTGTAAATCTAGTGGGTATTTTAGATATCGGTCATACTATGACAACACTATCGGTGATGCAAAACGGTAAAATCATCTATACACGTGAGCAAGTTTTTGGCGGTAAGCAACTGACTCAAGACGTTCAAAATCGTTATGGCTTATCGTTTGATGAAGCGGGTCGTGCTAAAAAAGATCGTACTTTGCCAGACGATTACGAGTCTGAAGTATTGATGCCATTCCTAGATGCAGTTGTTCAGCAAGCTGCACGTTCTTTGCAATTCTTTTTCTCCTCTTCGCAATTTAATGAAATTGACCATATTTTGTTGGCTGGTGGTAATGCAAATATCCCAGGTCTACAAAAGTTAATGCAGCAAAAGCTCGGTTATCGAGTCACAGTTGCAAATCCATTTTTACAAATGGGTTTTTCTCCTCAAATTGATCTTCGAAAAATTGAAAATGATGCTCCATCACTCTTGGTGGCGTGCGGATTGGCATTGAGGAGTTTTGATTAATGGCTAAAATTAACTTACTCCCTTGGCGCGATGAGCTAAGAGAACAACGAAAAAAACAATTTATCACTGTTTGTATCGCTGTTGCGTTATTGGCAATTGCGACCATCTTAGCGACATGGTTCTATCTTGATCAAAAATTGAATGATCAAGAGCAAGCGAATCAATTGGTGGTCAGTACCAATCAAAATCTCGATACACAGTTGAAATCACTTGATGGTCTGCAAGAGCGCCGTAATACCGTAATTGAGCGAATGAAGTTGATTCAAGGTCTTGAAGGACAAAGACCTGTAACTGTTCGATTGGTAGATGAACTGGTTCGTATTATGCCAACGACTGTGTATGTGACTAAATTTACGCGTACAGGGGATAAATTTACAATTGAAGGAAAAGCTGAGAGTCCAAATGCAGTTGCAGAATTACTTCGTGGCTTAGAAGCTTCGCCATGGTATCGCAATGCATTCATGAACTCATTTTTAGCGGCAGCAGAAAATAAAGAGAAAGTTGCTACTTCTGTTGTGCCTCGTGTGGAAGAGTCTTATGGCACATTTGTTGTCACTGTAGATTTGGGTGAAATCGCTTTGCCAGCTCAAGATAACTCAGCGAATAAGGGGGCTGTACCATGAGTCGTGATGATTTAGATGAACTAGATTCAACATTAGATGCTCCCAAAAAGAAGCCGATGAGTGTCGATAAATTTTTTCAGCAATTCAATACGCTAGACACCAATAATTTTGGTGGTTGGCCAATGTCCGTCAAGATCACCTGCTGGATATTTTTGTTCTTTTTGGTCTGTGCAATTGGCTATTTTTTAGCAATTAAGCCCAAAATGGATGCGATAGATCGAGCGAATGCTCAGGAACAAAATTTGTTAAATGAGTTTAAAGAAAAAGATTCCAAGCTGAGGAATTTACAGCAGTATCAGGCTCAGCTACAGCAAATGGAAGCCAACTTTACTCAGCAATTACAACAATTACCGAAAGACACTGAAATTCCAAGTTTGGTTGAAGATATCAATAGAACAGGGGTTGAAGCGGGTCTCAAGTTTAAAAATATTCGTCTTGAAAATGAAGTGACGCAAGAATTCTTTATCGAACAGCCGATCTCTATTGAAGCAACTGGTGATTATCATTCATTTGGTAATTTTGTCAGTGGTATTGCAACCTTACCTCGAATTGTGACCTTACATGATTTTGAATTAAGTGCTTCGGCTTCGAAAGAAAATAAATCGGATATTCCAGCTGTAGATTACAAAATTCAGGCGAAGACTTACCGTTATGTTGCTACAGCGAATGATCTACCTGCTGCTCCAGCTTCAGCGGAAGCACCAGTTGCACAGACGACAGAGGAGCCGAAGTGATGAAAACATTAAAAAGTTCGTTATGTCTAATGACATTGGCTTTGATGGTTGGATGTGATTCTAGAATTGATGCTGTTAATCAAGAAATGGCCAATATTCGTAGTCAGCCGCCATTGCCGATTGAGCCTGCACCTGTATTTAATCCCGTGCCTGTTTTTCAATATTCAGCACAACAGTTACGTAGTCCAGTATTACCGAATTCATTGGCAAATGAGTTGAAGGTGATGTCAGGTAAACGTGTTTATCCTAACTTTTCAAGACCACCTCAGCCTTTAGAAAGCTATCCATTAGAAACGTTAAGTTTTAAAGGGAGTCTGGTCGGTAAAAATGGTCAAATTATTGCGTTAATTAATTCGCCTGACGGTGAGATTGAAAAAGTTCAACGCGGCAATTACATGGGCGTCAATCAAGGGCGTATTACACAGATTACGCCGACTCGAATTGACTTATTGGAAATCGTACCAGACGGCCGTGATGGATTTATCGAGAGACCAAGAAGCTTGGTTTTACTTGGTCCAGTCGATTAAGATAAGGAATAAAAATGAAAAATAGTGAGCATAATTTTTTGGGTGGGGAAGGTTTTTTCATGAGTTCAAAACTTCGTCAATTTGCATTGGCAACAATCAGTATTGCAATTACACAAGTTGCTACGGCACAAGTCACCATGACCAATGTCGTACCCATGCAAGTGCCTGGACAAGGGACTGAAATTCGTGTGATGTTTAATGGGTTACCACCTCAGCCACAAGCTTATCAGGTAGAAAATCCAGCTCGTTTGATTTTGGATTTTAATCAGGCGAAACAAACCTTAAGTAAAACGAGCATCCCTGTTTCAACCAATGAAGCAAGCTCAGTGGATATTGCATCTGATGATCAACGTGCACGTCTCACTGTAAATTTGAAACAGACAGGTCAATATACAACGCGTGTTGAAGGGAATACTTTCATTCTTAAGATTAATAATGACAGTGCTCCATTAGCAACTCCTGTTTTAGCTCCAGTACAACAGCAACCCACTCATGGATTGGCTGACATTGGTTTCCAGCGTGGTGGAACAGGTGAAGGACAAGTGATTTTGAATCTTCAGAGTGCTAATACACCTGTAGATGTCAAACAACAAGGAAGCAAAGTTGTTGTACGCTTCTTAGGGAATAAAATTCCAGCGCATTTAATTCGTCGACTTAATGTAAATGATTTTGCGACGCCTGTTTCTACAGTTGATGCCTATAATGATGGCTCAAATGGTGTGATTACGATTCAAGCATCGGGTAGCTATGAATATATGGCTTTTCAGGCTGAAGATAAGCTTACGATTAGTTTGAAACGACCTGAGGAGAAAAAAGGGGTTGTGAGTTCTCAAAAAACCACAAACTATGTAGGTAATAAAATCTCTCTTGATTTCCAAGACATTGAAGTAAGACGTGTTCTGCAATTGTTGGCTGATTTCACTGGAATCAACATGGTCGCGGCAGATACTGTGCAAGGAAATATCACACTTCGCTTAAAAGATGTGCCTTGGGATCAAGCACTTGATATTATTCTAAAAACTAAGAATCTCGATAAACGTCGTAACGGTAGTGTGATTTGGATTGCGCCTGTTTCTGAGCTGATTAAAGCCGAAGAAGATGAGGCGAAAGCGATTGCACAAAGCGTAAAATTGGCACCCCTTCAAACTGAATATATTCAGCTGAATTATGCCAAAGTCGCTGATATTGAAAAGTTGATTACCCAAGGTAGAAATAGCTCCAATAGTGGTAATACAAATAATGCAGGTGGTGGAAATGATCCGCTTGGGGATAGTGTTGGATCACTTTTAAGTCCGCGTGGAACAGTTTCAGTTGATCCACGGACCAATACTTTAATTGTGAATGATACAGCTCAAAAAATTGATCAAATTCGTAAGATGATTGATCTACTTGATGTATCTGTGAAGCAAGTGATGATTGAAGCACGCATTGTTCGTGCAACCACCGACTTCTCAAAAGATATGGGTGTGAAGTGGGGGGTAGCTACGACAGATCGTATTGGTAATAATGATATTATTATTGGTGGTAGTGATAAGACACTTTGGGATATTAAGACGCCAGATGATGATGGCAAAGTGACTATTGAACGCCCACAGAACTTAAACGTAGATCTTGGTGTCGCAAATGCTGCAGGTAAAATTGCCTTTGGTTTGATCAATATGTCTGATTTCATGTTGGATCTTGAGTTGTCAGCATTACAAGCTGATGGTTATGGTGAAGTGATTTCAACACCGAAAGTCTTAACTGCAGATAAACAGCAAGCTAAAGTGGCATCGGGTTCTCAAATCCCATATCAATCTGCTGAAGGCGGTGGGCAAAATGCCGTGTCTACAACTGAGTTTATTGATGCGACATTGAGCTTAGATGTCACCCCAAGTATTACCCCTGATGGTAAAGTTCAAATGAAATTGAACATTACTAGTGATACTCCAGGAGCACCAACGCCAACGGGTCAGTTGACGATCAACAAAAATGCAATAGAAACCAATGTGCTTGTTGATAATGGTGAGACCGTGGTATTGGGTGGTATTTTTGAACAAGAATCACGTTCTGTACAAACTAAAGTACCATTCTTAGGTGATTTGCCTGCGATTGGACGTTTATTCCGTCGTGATTCTAAATCTGATAGCAAACGTGAGCTGTTAATCTTTGTGACACCAAGAATTGTTAATGACAGTCAATCTAGAAATCATTAATATACTTTCAATGAAAGCAATTCAATAGGTGACTCCTTGCAAAGCAAAGAGTTTGAATCCCTACCGAATATCTATTTGGTAGGGCCCATGGGAGCAGGAAAAACAACTGTTGGTCGACATCTGGCAGATCTACTTCATCGAGAATTCGTTGACAGTGATCATGAAATAGAAAGAAAGACTGGAGCGACCATCCCATGGATATTTGAAAAAGAGGGTGAGCAAGGATTCCGTTCAAGAGAATCTTTAGTCATTGATGACTTAACATCTAAAAATAATTTGGTTGTTGCAACGGGTGGTGGTGCTGTTACACAGGCGATAAACCGTAAAAACTTAAACCAACGTGGTATCGTGATTTATCTATATACCCCTGTAGAAATCCAATTACAACGCACATACCGTGACAAAAATCGTCCTTTGTTACAGGTGGAAAACCCTGAACAAAAGTTACGTGATCTCCTTAATGTTCGTGATCCTTTGTACCGTGAAGTTGCTCATCATATTATTGAGACCAATCAAGGTGCTGCACGAGATTTGGCTCAAAAAATTTTACAATTGATTATTTCTAAAGAAATTTCAACTATTTAAAAGCGACTGGTATTTTGATCATGCAAACCCTTTTTGTTGAATTAGGCGACAGACGTTATCCTATTTTCATTGGCAGTCATTTAAATCCCAAAGAATTACTCGAACCTTATATACATGGTCAGCAGGTCATGATTGTGACCAATACAACGGTTCAGCCGCTGTATTTAGAGAAGTACGTTGCTGCTGTTGAAGCGTTAGGAAAAAAGGTTAAAACATGTGTTCTGCCTGATGGTGAGAAATATAAAAATAGTGAGCACTTAAATCTCATTTTTGATGCGCTATTAGAAGCAGGTTTTAATCGTGATTGTACCGTGCTTGCATTAGGTGGTGGTGTCATTGGAGATATGGCAGGTTTTGCATCCGCATGTTTCCAGCGTGGGGTTTATTTTATTCAAGTGCCTACAACCCTATTGTCACAAGTCGACTCAAGTGTCGGTGGAAAAACAGGAATCAATCATCCTTTAGGTAAAAATATGATTGGTGCTTTCCAGCAGCCTCAAGTGGTTCTTGCGGATATGGCACAGCTCAAAACTTTACCTGAGCGTGAGCTATCAGCGGGTCTGGCTGAAGTCATTAAGTATGCGTTATTGGGTGATATCGAGTTTCTTGCATGGCTTGAAGCACACATGGATGGGCTGGTTGAGCAAGATCCAGAGCTTTTGGCTGAAGCAGTCTATCGTTCTTGTGCACATAAGGCACGCATCGTCGCGAACGATGAAAAAGAACAGGGGGAACGCGCTTTACTCAATCTTGGGCATACTTTTGGTCACGCGATTGAATCTTATCTAGGTTATGGTGAATGGTTGCACGGCGAAGCAGTGGCTACGGGTATGGTCATGGCAGCGGATTTATCTCATTTGATGGGATGGATAAGTGAGCAAGAGCTTGAACGTACAAAAAAAATCATTCAACGTGCAAATTTACCGATAAAATGCCCACAGATTCCTTTAGATGACTTTTTAGCTTATATGTCTCATGACAAAAAAGTGCTGAATGGTCAGCTACGTTTGGTATTAATGAAAAAGCTTGGGCAAGCGATTATTACCAAAGAATTTGATATTGAACTGATGAAACAAGCGATTATTCGTAATCAAAATTAGAATAAAGGTAAGGTATGGCGACAGTAAAACAATCACATTGGCAAAGTATTCAGCATAATATTTGGTTGATTGGTGGTGTACTGTCGCTTATTTTTGCCATTATTTTTTGGATGATGACGGATACCAGAAAGCTGACAACACAGTCAAAAAAGGTTGAGGATACGCCCGTCAGCATTCAACCTGAAAAAGTCGCTGCAACCACGAATTTAGGTGGCTTAACAGAACAAGTTCGTCCATTACAAACAACGACTCGATTTATTGCATCTGGAAATCATTTGGCAGAATTTCGTGGAACGAAGTTTATTCAAGAGAATCATAAAAATTATACGGTTGAATTATTTAGATCGACCAACGAAGATATTGTGAAAAGTTTTCTTCTTAAACAAATAGATCGTAAAGGTCTCATTTACTTTCGCTTAAGTGGAGAAGATCAAGTAGAGCAGTATGTCTTGGCTTTTGGACAATTTAAGAATGAAAAAGATGCTAAGGATCAATTACAGAAACTCCCGATTCAATTTCCACCCTCAGTGAAGCCGAAAGTTGTTCAATTTAAGCAATTTGATGGATATGTGAATGATTTGGGTTCTGAAGAGTTAGTGGGATCTAATAAGATCTATGAAGTGAAATTAAAATCTGCACCTGTTCCGATTATTGATGAAAGTTTATTGGCACGATTATCACCACCATCAAATACGGTTGATCCAGCAAAGGCAACCACCAGCACCACCATTACGCGTAAAGATCAAACGGGTAAAGTTGTGGATGTACAACGCTCTCAAACATCTGTTGATACGCCTAAACAAACTGAAAATAAACCTGCAACGACTGAAAAGAGAGTGGCTGATCAGCAAATCAGTGATCCATTTAATTAAAATAGTTCTAAAATAGCGCAATTTGCTGTATATAAAATACTAATCGCCCATTTTTAGTGCGATTATGTTGTCTTAAAATAATGCAATAATAATTTACTGAATATAGATCACCAATTCTAAATTAATAAAAGTGAATTATAAGTTTGGCATAAATATTGCTTCATTAGAGCGCTGGTTCTAAGCATTGTCCCTATTATGGAGCGAAAAACTAGAAGCAGTGACCGATTAAAGGATGTATCGCTGCGTTAAATAAGTGCAATGAACACAACTTATTTTAGGCATAAATTCACAATCACGAATGAGAAATGCGAATACAAACAAGACATCGTAAATGAATAATTGAACAAGATTTGCCCCTAGGGCCATGTTGATAAGAAGGGTACGCTATGCACATGCCATCGCCTAATACTGTAGCTCCCGCTAAAGGTCTATACCAACCGGATGAGTTTAAAGATAACTGTGGTTTCGGATTAATCGCCCATATGCAAGGCGATGCGAGTCATGATTTAGTCAAGACCGCTATTCATAGTTTAAGTTGTATGACGCACCGTGGTGGTATTGCTGCAGATGGCAAGACCGGTGATGGATGTGGTCTGCTTTTAGCGATGCCTAAAGCATTCTTTCGTGCTGAAGCAAAAAAGCTCAGTGACATTACCTTAAGCGAAATCTTTGCTGTGGGTACGGTATTTCTCAATCTTGACCCTGCAATTGCGGCACATTCCAAACAAGTACTTGCAAAGGAAATCGAATCTGAAGGTTTGAAAGTATTGGCATGGCGTGTTATTCCGACCAATGTGGATGCTTTGGGATCGATCGCTTTACAATCGATGCCTGCTTTTGAGCAAATCATTGTGAATTGTCCAATGGGTGTGACTGAGGTTGAATTCAACCGTAAATTGTTCCTAGCGCGTCGTCGTGCAGAGCAGCATTTAACGCAAGACACGTCTTTCTACGTCACTACATTATGTTCGACTGTGATCAGCTATAAAGGCTTAATGATGCCTGAAGCAATCGCAGATTTTTATACTGATCTAGCAGACCCATTATTAGCATCGCATATTGTGGTATTCCACCAACGATTCTCAACCAATACGCTTCCACGTTGGCCATTGGCACAACCATTCCGTTACTTAGCGCACAATGGTGAAATCAACACGATCACTGCCAACCGTAACTGGGCAATGGCACGTACGCCTAAATTTGAAAATCCATTGCTTCCGGGTTTAACTGAGCTAAACCCAATTGTGAACCGTACAGGTTCGGACTCTTCTAGCTTAGACAATATGCTTGAGATCTTAGTGGGTGGGGGTATGGACTTGTTCCGTGCGCTACGCATGCTGGTGCCACCCGCTTGGCAAAATGTTGAAACTTTAGATGCAGATTTACGCGCATTTTATGAATTTAACTCTAAACATATGGAAGCGTGGGATGGTCCTGCAGGTCTTGTGATTCAAGATGGTCGTCATGCGATCTGTATGCTAGACCGCAATGGTTTACGTCCAGCGCGTTGGGTGATTACCAAGAATGGCTATATCACTTTAGCCTCTGAAATTGGGGTTTGGGGATATCAACCAGAAGATGTAGTGTCTAAAGGTCGTGTCGGTCCGGGTCAAATCTTAGTAATTGATACCTTCACAGGCAAAATGCTGGATACCAAAGATGTCAGCAATCACTTGAAAAAAATGCGTCCATATCGTGAATGGTTACGCGAAAATTCTGTACGTGTACACGGCAGTCCTGAGCTTGAAGAATACTTATGTGATCAAGGCTTAAAAGGCGATGATCTAAAAGCAGCTCAGAAAATGTTCATGGTGACTTTTGAAGAGCGTGATCAATTGCTTCGTCCAATCGCTGAAAGTGGTCAAGAAGCGGTTGGTTCGATGGGTGATGACACCCCAATGGCCGTATTGTCTCGTCAAGTGCGTCATGTGACGGATTATTTCCGTCAACAGTTTGCTCAGGTGACCAATCCGCCGATCGATCCTTTACGTGAATCGATCGTGATGTCACTCGAGACCTGTTTGGGTCGTGAGCAAAATGTGTTTGAGCAAAGTCCAGAGCATGCAGATCGTCTGATTATTTCAAGCCCTGTACTTTCAAATTCGAAAATGCATCAAATCCGTACGCTGGGTCGTAAAGGCTATGAGATCGCAGATATCGATTTAAACTATCCAGAAGAAGAAGGTTCTGAGGTTGCAATTTCACGGATTTGTGAACAGGCTGCACAAGCGATTCGTCAGGGTAAAACATTATTGGTGATTTCGGATCGTAAAATTCGTCAAGGTTTCTTACCTGCCAATGCGGCAATGGTCACTGGTGCAATTCATCACCATTTAATTCAAGTTGGCCTACGTACTGATGCCAATATTATCGTTGAGACAGCGCTTGCGCGTGACCCGCATCAATTTGCTGTGATTCTAGGTTTTGGTGCGACTGCGATTTATCCATATTTGGCGTATGACGTGATCAATGACTTGATTGCTAAAGGCGAGTTATTGGGTGATCCCATTCATGCTCAGGCGAATTTCCGTAAAGGCATTGAGAAAGGCTTGCTTAAAGTCCTGTCTAAAATGGGGATTTCCACTGTTGCCTCCTATCGTGGAGGTCAGTTGTTTGAAGCGGTGGGGCTTTCAGATGAAGTGGTTGCGAAATGCTTCAAAGGCGTTCCAAGTCGTATTAAAGGTGCAACATTTGTTGACCTTGAAAATGATTTGAAAAAATTGGCTGACTTGGCTTGGAAATCTCGTAAGCCAATCGAGCAAGGTGGTTTACTCAAATTCGTATTCGATAAGGAATATCATGCTTTTAACCCAGATGTGATTAATGCTTTGCATAAATCTGTACGTTCAGGTCAGTATGCTGACTTTAAAGAATATGCAGAGTTGGTGAATAACCGTCCTGTTGCAACGATTCGTGATTTACTCAAACTCAAAACAGACCATTCAATTCCACTCGATCAAGTGGAAGCAGTTGCAGAAATCCTGCCACGCTTTGATTCGGCAGGCATGTCACTTGGGGCGTTGTCACCTGAGGCACATGAAGCAATTGCCATTGCCATGAACACCATTGGGGGTAGGTCTAACTCGGGTGAGGGCGGTGAAGATCCTGCACGTTATGGCACCATTCGTAACTCGAAAATTAAGCAAATTGCATCCGGTCGTTTTGGTGTAACACCAGCGTATCTAACCTCAGCTGAAGTGTTACAGATTAAAGTTGCACAAGGTGCAAAACCGGGTGAAGGCGGTCAGTTACCGGGGGGTAAGGTCAATGGCCTCATTGCACGTTTACGTTATTCAGTGCCAGGTGTGACATTGATTTCACCTCCACCGCATCATGACATTTACTCGATTGAAGATTTATCACAGCTGATCTTTGACTTAAAACAAGTCAATCCTCAAGCCATGGTGTCAGTCAAACTGGTGTCTGAACCAGGTGTCGGTACGATTGCCGCAGGTGTGGCCAAAGCCTATGCCGATTTCATTACCATTTCAGGTTATGACGGTGGTACAGCAGCATCACCATTGTCTTCAATTCATCACGCAGGTTCGCCGTGGGAATTGGGGTTAAGTGAAGCACATCAAGCATTACGTGTGAATGACTTACGTGGCAAAGTACGTGTACAAACCGATGGTGGCTTAAAAACGGGTCTGGACGTAGTCAAAGCTGCAATTTTGGGTGCTGAAAGTTTTGGTTTTGGTTCAACACCAATGATTGCATTGGGTTGTAAATACCTTCGTATTTGCCATTTAAATAACTGTGCAACAGGTGTTGCGACTCAACAAGACCATTTACGTCAAGAACACTACATTGGTGAGCCTGAAATGTTGATTAATTTCTTCCATTTTATTGCGGAAGAAACGCGTGAATGGCTCGCGGCACTGGGTGTTTCAAGCTTAAAAGATTTGATAGGTCGTACTGATTTACTGGAAATGCTTCCAGGTGAAACTGAAAAACAGGGACATTTGGATTTAACTGCACTGCTTGAGTCACATCCTGCGGCTGAAGGTAAGGCACAGTACTGTCAAGTTGAAGGCAATGCCCCATTTGATAAAGGTGTGTTGGCTGAGAAAATGGTGGCTGAAATGCTACCTGCGATTGAAGCGGGTACAGGCGGTGAATATCATTTCACCATTGGTAACTGTGACCGTTCAATTGGCGCACGTATTTCAGGTGAAATTGCACGTCGCTATGGCAACTTAAGTATGGAAGCCCATCCGGTAAAAATGAATTTAACCGGTACTGCGGGTCAGTCTCTCGGTGTGTGGAATGCGGGTGGTTTGCATATCAAACTTGAAGGTGATGCAAATGATTACGTGGGTAAAGGCATGGCAGGTGGTCGTATTTCAATCTTCCCACCCAAAGGTTCACCATTCCAAACCCAAGAAACCGCGATCATTGGTAATACGTGTTTGTACGGCGCAACAGGTGGTAAGTTGTTTGCAGCGGGTACAGCAGGTGAGCGTTTCGCTGTGCGTAACTCAGGTGCATTTGCTGTCATTGAAGGTGCGGGCGATCACTGCTGTGAATATATGACTGGTGGTATTGTGACTGTACTGGGTAAAGTAGGTCATAACTTCGGTGCAGGGATGACCGGTGGTTTCGCGTATGTGCTGGATTTAGAGAATGACTTTGTTGACCATTACAACCATGAGCTGATTGAACTGAATCGTATCTCGACTGAAGCGATGGAAGAACATCAAGGATTCTTAAGTCGTATTTTAGATGAACACATTGCTGAAACAGGTAGTGCTTGGGCGTACAAGATCCGTAACGAGTTTGATTTCTATAGTCGTAAATTCTGGCTGGTGAAACCAAAAGCTGCCAATTTGCAGACGTTATTAAAAACAACTCAAGCTGATCCACAATAATTTCACGACGAACAGATAGACAGGCAAGTGTAGCTGATAGATAAACAGACTGCACTGACCCACGGAGAGAGACATGGCAGAGCGCCTAAACAATGACTTTCAATTTCTGGATGTCGCACGCCAAGATCCAGAGAAAAAAGATCTCAACGTCCGCAAAGCTGAGTTTGTGGAAATTTATAAACCCTTTACAACGGAAGTGGCTGCAAACCAAAGTCATCGTTGTTTAGGGTGTGGTAACCCGTATTGTGAATGGAAATGTCCAGTTCACAACTACATTCCCAACTGGTTAAAATTGATCGCAGAAGGACGTATTTTCCAAGCGGCTGAACTGTGCCACCAAACCAATACTCTGCCAGAAGTGTGTGGTCGTGTTTGTCCACAAGACCGTCTGTGTGAAGGGGCATGTACCCTAAATGATGGTTTTGGTGCAGTCACCATTGGTAATGCAGAAAAATATATTAATGATACAGCCTTCGCTTTGGGTTGGCGTCCTGATATGTCACAAGTGAAATGGACAGACAAAAAAGTTGCGATTATTGGTGCAGGGCCTGCGGGCTTAGGTTGTGCAGATATTTTGGTTCGCGCTGGGGTAAAACCAATCGTATTTGATAAGCGCCCTGAAATTGGTGGCTTACTGACCTTTGGTATTCCAGAATTTAAAATGGAAAAAGACGTGATGAAACGCCGTCGTGAAATTTTCACAGGTATGGGTGTTGAATTCCGTCTCAATACTGAAATTGGTACAGATGTCACCATTGATCAATTACTCGCAGAATATGATGCTGTATTCATGGGTATGGGTACCTATACCTACATGAAAGGTGGTTTTGCAGGTGAAGATCTTGAGGGTGTTTATGATGCGCTTGATTTCCTGATAGCCAATGTCAACCGTACTCAAGGCTGGGAAAAAGATCCATCTGAATACATTAGTGTTGAAGGCAAAAAGGTGATTGTTCTTGGTGGTGGTGACACGGCAATGGACTGTAACCGTACTTCAATTCGTCAGGGCGCAGAATCAGTAACCTGTGCTTACCGTCGTGATGAAGAAAATATGCCAGGTTCACGCCGAGAAGTGAAAAACGCACGTGAAGAAGGTGTTGCTTTTGCATTTAACCGTCAACCGATCGAAATTGTAGGTGAAAATGGCAAAGTGACCGGCGTTAAAGTGGTGACCACTCAATTGAGTGAGCCAGATAGCCGAGGTCGCCGTAGTCCTGAACCGATTCCAGGTTCTGAAGAGATTTTACCTGCCGATGCCGTGCTTCTAGCATTTGGTTTCCGTACCAGTCCTGCAGATTGGTTCACTGGTGTAAATATCGGGTTAGATGGATCTGGTCGTGTGGTGGCAGCTGAACAGCAAGAATATAAATTCCAAACTTCAAATCCCAAAATCTTTGCGGGTGGCGATATGGTTCGCGGTTCTGACTTGGTGGTAACAGCCATTTGGGAAGGTCGTCAAGCCGCTGAAGGTATACTCGATTATTTAGAGATTTAATCTAAATCTGATCAATCACTACAAAAAATCCCACATTTGTGGGATTTTTTGTAGTGATTGATCCATATTGTCCGACATTCAGCTGAACGCATGTGATATGAAGGTGGTTTTAAATATTCAATAAAAACAGTAATTAATGAATGATAAAAGCATTGAAATTGATGATTTAGTGTAGCTGTATTGGCAAAATGTTTATTTTGACGGATTCACTGATTTTTTAGGCAATATACAATTGAATCGCTTATGACAGTATATAAAAAACAAAAGTCAAAGTAGGGTACAGCGATGACACTTACTCAAGTGGCGCAAGAAAAATCATACCTAAACCGCCCGAAAGCGTTGGGTATCAAAGTCCGTCGTCTCAGTTATAATCCAAAAGCAATTAAGCGACATTTCTTTGCTGATTCTCCAGTGATGTCACATTTACTGACTGCACTCTCTTCAACCTTTCCAATAGGTGAGCAGTTCTTTGTACACAGTGTGCGTAATGTTCGTGACAAAGTGACGGATAAAACCTTGCAAGCACAGATTGCCGCGTTTATCGGTCAGGAGGCGATGCACTCTAAAGCACATGCAGAATTTAATGATGCATGGCGTCGTGACGACTACCAGCTCGATAGTTTTCAGGCATGGCTCGCACGTCGTGATGAATTTATCCGTACAGTCCATCCTAAATTACAACTTGCGATTACCTGTGCATTTGAGCATTTCACTGCATTGCTCGGTGGCTATATCTTACGAAATCCACAAGTATTAAGCACTTTAGATGAAGATGCGATGAAACTTTGGGTGTGGCATGCGATTGAGGAAATTGAGCATCGTGCTGTTGCATTTGATGTTTATCAGTCTGTGTATAAAGATGACAAGGTTCGCCGTAGCGTCATGCGTAGTGTTACGACAGGTTTTGCAAGCTTAACGTTTTATTCTGCAAGTCGTTTATTTATTCAAGATCGACGTAAAAGTTTACCGAAAGTTTCGGGCAATCTTTATGGTTTTTATCTCATCTCAAAAATGCTCATCGAGCTCATTCCTGAATATTTGTCCTATTACAAAAAAGATTTTCATCCCTCAGAGATTGATTACACAGAGATAGTGAGCTATTGGAAAGAGAAATTAGCCGTAGATTATCAAATGGAAAGTTTCCAAGAAGACTCGCAACCTGCCATGCTGTATAGCTAAGCTTGAATATCAGTGGAATAAAAAAACCTCACATTGTGAGGTTTTTTTATTCGCTTGAATGAGATTAGTTATTGAATTGATCATTTCTAAATTGTTTGATTTTACGTTGTCTCTGCCAAGGTAATGGTCGATCAATGGCTTCTGATACATCACCTGAAGTCGATCTTAAACGTAAATGAATGGCGGCCTGTGCAATAAGATTGGCTGATACGGGCGCTGTAATAAAAGCTAGTAACGTAATCAGTAATTCTGCAAAACCTAAACGACCATGGAAAGCAGCATAAATCATGGCTGCAATCAAAAAACTACCTAAACCCAAAGTACTGGATTTGGTCGGTGCATGTAAGCGCATGAAAAGATCGGGCAATTTCACCATCCCAATACCGCCCACGATGGTGAAAAATGCCCCGATGATTAAGAAAAGAGACACCAAAATTTCCATCAAGAGTTGAGTTGTCATTATAGTGCTCCTAGTCGATCACATGGCCGGTCGTGAAGTAACGCGCCAAAGCGGCGGTTGAAACAAATCCAAGCATAGCGACCAATAAAGCGCCTTCAAACATGGATGTGGTTGCCCAATAAATTCCAAGGATCACCACCAGACAGGTCGCATTTAAAAATAAGGTATCCAGTGCCAAGAGTCGGTCTACGATGGAAGGACCAATCACTAGACGGAACAAACATAGGAGCATTGAAATCGTCACTGCGATCAAGCAAATACCCAATGCATACGGCAATATGGTCATGCGTCCTCTCCTTGTTCAACACTAAAAATAGCCATTAAAGGGGCTTCATAACGTGCTTTGATCTCTAAAATATCAGCATCTGGATCATCGGTACTGAGTGAGTGAACCAAGATATCACCACGTTCTTGATCGATACCCGCGCTGACCGTTCCAGGCGTTGTGGTGATAATCATTGCAAGTAATGAATTTACTTGTTCATGATCAGTATCTAAAGGCACACGAAACCATTTAGGATGGAGTTTGTCTGTTGGCCCAAGTACCTGCTTGGCTACACGCACGTTACAGACAATAATGTCCCAGAGCACCACAAAAGCAAGCTTGATGGCCAAATCCCAATGAATATTGGGTGTGCGTACAATAAAGGGTTGAATCATTTTTGGGATGATGAGTGCCAAAATACTCGCGACGATAATATCGAATAATTCAGCACTATTTCCAAGCATCAACCAGCTCATCGCCACAATCACAGAAACAAATGGATGGGGCAAAATTCGGTAAAATAATGAATTTTTGGGTTCCATTTATTGCTCCATCGGCTTCAATTGAGACAAGTCTTGTTCTTGTTTCACGTCTTGCTCTTGTTGTTGAATTTGACGCTGTTTGTACTCAGAAATATGTTCACCGTCTAAGGTTTTTTCACTGATGATATAAGGGATCAATCGAGCATTGGGATCTGCGGATTCACCATTATATTTAGTTTCAGGTAAATAGTGAGGATCAAAAGGCTGAACACTAATCACTTTATTTTCATTGTCTAACTTCAGTACAGCATCATAATACAACTGAGGATTTTTTAACTGAGCACTGGTTTTTTCAAGGTATTGCATAATTGGATGCGCAAATACGACATACAACATTAAGCCTGAAAGCATCAGATAAATGGTTTTATCATTTCTGAGCGGTGCTCGATTGGGTAAGTTGGCATACTCTTCAAAAGCTTTTTCTTTTGGATCTGTTTCTGGCGCAGTTGACCGCCAAAACAAAACAAAACCAACGCGTGTGAATGCAATAATGCTCAGCAAACTGACGATTAAAATCGTTATGATAATGGTCAGTTGATAAGGCGAAGAATGAGAGGCTTGTAAAACAAAGACTTTACCAAAGAAGCCACTAAAAGGAGGCAATCCTGCCATCATCAATGCAATGATAAAGAAGCAAATGGACACTAAAGTGTTTTGTTTCATCACCGGTGCATTTTTGAAATGATCTTTAAATTGACCACGCTGAGAAGTAATCCAACCACTGAGTAAATAAAATGCCGCAGCAATAATGGTACTGTGTACAAGATAATAAAGTGCTGCAGTCCAAGCATCAGTGGTCATCAAAGATAAAGCAACGATGATGGTCCCAATTGAAGATAAGATCATGAAGCCAATGAAGCGTCGTAAACGCTCTGAGCCAATAGCGCCAATGACACCATAAACGGACGTGATCAAGCCAATTGGAAGCAAGATATTACTGAGAATGTTCTGAACGTATTCATCATTAAAGACCGTGCCATTTACACGCAAAATCGCATAAATGCCAACTTTGGTCATGATGGTAAAAATGGCTGCAACAGGCGTTGTGGCAACGGCATAAGTTTTCGGTAGCCAAAAACCAACAGGTAAAATCGCAGCTTTAATCGCAAATACAACAAAAAGGAGGAAACCACCTGAAACGGCCAATTGGTATTGATCAGGCTCTAATGTTGGCAAAAGTCGGCTGACATCTGCCATATTTAGACTACCCACACTGCCATAAATCATCCCTAAACCAATCAGGAATAAAGCTGATGCGAGCAGGTTAATGGTGACGTAATGCACACCCAGTTGGAAACGTACTTTACCTTGTCCATGCAGTAGTAGCACATAAGATGCCATCAACAAGACTTCGAAGAACACGAACAGGTTAAATAAGTCACCTGTTAAAAATGCGCCACACAGTCCCATCATCAGGAAATGACACATCGCGTGGAAGTATCGACCACGTTCATCCCATTCCTTACTGGCGAACCAAATTAATGGCAGGGCAAGGGCATAGGTCAGTATCAACATAAATGCCGATAGTCGATCTAATACCAAGACGATACCAAATGGTGCATTCCATTCACTGAGTTGGTAGACGATGACCTGTCCGTTATTTGCCATCAACAAATAACTGATCGCCGTAACAAAACCGAGTGACATCGAGGTGAAACTGATGCCACGACGCCAAGGTTGACGCCAGTCATGTGCTAAAGAACCTGACCCTGGATTACCCAGCAAAAGCAGTATAAAGGCTGTAAATCCGGGAATTAAAATACTCAGAATTGGAGCGTGACTTTGCCAAAATTCGATAAAATTCATCATTAAGGCTCATCCTCACGTGGATCGAAATGTATCGGATCCTCTTTGGAGTCGACATGATCTGTACCTGATTCATAGCGACTACGTAGAGCCAATTGCACAATAAAAGCAGTCGTAGCAAAGCCAATTACAATTGCAGTCAACACTAAAGCCTGAGGGAGTGGGTCAGTGACTTGAGTGGCATGGGTTAAAATGGCAGGAGAACTCATTTGAACGCGCCCCATGGCGAATAAAAATAAGTTCACTGCATAGCCAATCATTGCCAAACCTAGTACCACTGGAAATGTACGTGCACGTAAAATTAAATAAACACCTGTAGCAACCAATAGTCCAATAGCAGATGCGAGTAAAAATTCTAAACTAATCATTAATTACCCCTTAGGAACTGGACCTGTAATACTAGTGTTACGGGAGTCACCAAGGACAGAAATCATCAACATGGTTGCACCCAGTACAGTGACATAAACGCCGACGTCAAATGCAGCGGCTGAAGCCAAGTGCATTTTTCCAAGCAGGGCAGGTTCTACAAATATGTGTGCACTGGTCAGGAATGGTCGATCCCAATACCAAGCCGCAACACCGGTGAGTCCTGCAAACATGAGTCCAAATCCAATCCAGATTTCGTATAAACGACCTGATTTTGCACGTAATAACTGTTCAGCTTGATCTTGACCTAAGGCGATATATTGAATCACCAAAGCCATAGAGGTAATTAAGCCTGCGATAAATCCACCGCCCGGTAAGTTATGACCACGAAGGAAAATGTAAAGACTGACCACTAAAGCGATGGGTAATACCCATGATGCAGTAATACGAAGCATCAATGGAGAAGGATTAAAACGATAGCTTAAGCCTTGGGTAATGGTTGTACCGTGAGCACGCATACCATCCATCATGCACAGTGCGCCAATCGCAGCGATGCCGAGAACAGTGATTTCACCGAAGGTATCAAAACCACGGAAGTCGACTAGAATGACATTGACCACGTTCGAACCCCCACCGAGAGGGATGGATTGCTGCAAGAAGAACCACGAGATTGAATTATGGTCACGTGTCATGACGAGCCATGCAATCCAACCTATCCCTAAACCTGCCACAATCGCAATCAAGGCATCTCGCCAACGACGTGTTATCGAAGATTCATAAGGTGTAAGTTGAGGAAGCAGTGATAAGCTCATTAGTAGAAGAACAGTGGTTACCACATCTACCGTGATTTGCGTCAAGGCTAAATCAGGCGCTGAAAGCGTCAGGAAAACCATGGTGACGACGAGACCGACAGCACCACTGATCAGCACCGCTTTAATACGTTCGTGATGGAACCACAACATCATCCAACAAGCTGAGAACAGTAATAACCAAAGCACAATGGCAATCAATGGTGCATGAGTCAGTTCACGAGCCCCGGTACTTAAACCTTGATTAAGCAATGGAATCGATGCCATCACGACAGCGAAAATGACGATGAGTAAAAGATAAGTTTGTAGCGAGCCTGTTTCAGTTGCGCGTTTAAATTTACGTGACTGGATGAGAAGTTGTTTCAGGAAACGCTCAAATAATAATTTGCCTTGAAACGCTCCCAACGCTGGGTCCAAGTCAATATCACGGAGTTTACCGCCTTTGGCCAATGCAAAGTAGAAGATGACACCACCAACCAATGCAATCGCACTCATCAGCAAAGGCACATTAAAGCCATGCCAAATTGCGAGATGAACGCCTTCAAATGCAGGCTGATTAATACTTGCTCTCGCTCCGGCATTGACAATATTTTCAAGCAAGAGGGCAGGAATGATCCCGACTGCAATACACAATGTTGCCAATAAAATGGCAGGTGCACGCATACCGACATGCGGTTCGTGCGCATCTTTCTTTGGAACATCACGACCAATATCACCATCGAAGAATACGCCGTGAACCAAGCGCACTGAATAAGCGACAGCAAATAAACCTGCCAGCGTTGCGACAATTGCAGCAGTGACGACAAATCCACCTGATAAATTCGCTAAGAGTTCAGTAAAGAACATTTCCTTCGACAAGAAACCATTGGTGAACGGTACGCCTGCCATTGCAGCAGCCGTGATCATGGTCAATGTTGCTGTAAATGGAAGCAGTTGCCAGATGCCACTGAGTTTACGTAAATCACGTGTACCCGTTTCATGATCGATAATACCCGCGATCATGAACAATGCCGCTTTAAATGTCGCATGGTTAATAATATGGAACACGGCAGCGGCAACGGCTAATGGAGAGCCAATCCCCAATAAACAAATAATGAGACCCAAATGACTAATCGTTGAATACGCCAATAAGCCTTTTAAGTCTTCTTTAAAGATGGCAAAGAATGCTGCCATACACAGCGTGAACAAACCCACCGTGGTGACTAAATTATGGTAAAGCGCTGAACCAACAAAAATTGGCATTAAGCGTGCTAGTAAGAAAATCCCAGCCTTAACCATCGTTGCTGAATGTAGATAAGCAGACACTGGCGTTGGCGCAGCCATGGCATTTGGAAGCCAAAAATGAAATGGGAATTGCGCACTTTTGGTGAAAGCACCTAAAAGAATCAGCAATAAAATCGGAGCAAAATAAGGGCTGGCTTGGATCATTGGCCCCATAGTGACCAGTTGGTCAATTTGATACGTCCCTGTCACTTGCCCAATCAGGATAAAACCACCCAGCATGGCTAAACCGCCCATGCCCGTAATGGTCAGTGCCATACGTGAGCCACGTTGTGCAGCTTCGTAATTACTCCAATAACCGACGAGTAAGAAGGACGAAATGCTGGTGAGTTCCCAGAAAACCAAAAGAATAATTAAATTATTAGAGAGAGAAATACCCAACATCGCTGCCATAAAGAGCATGAGTAAGGCATAGAGCTTACTTAACGAATTTTTTGGATTTAAATAATAGTAAGCATAGATATAAATCAGCGTACCAATGCCTGTAATTAATAGGGCGAAAATTAAGCCCAAGGCGTCTAAGCGAAAGCTGAAATCGATTCCTAACTGCGGTAACCATTGCCAACTTTCTAATACGGGAAAGCCATCAAATACTTGTTTTGCCTGAGCCAGTAATAATCCAAAACTACTTAAACTGACCCCGATTGCCCCTAAAGCTGTTACCCCACGCGAGAATTTTTGCAGCCAAAGGACGAGAAACGTGCCAAGTATTAACGGTAACAATATAATAATCGGTAACACACTCATATCCATAGTGTTGATATAGGTCGAAACCTATGATGAGTCTTAATCTTTCAATGATTTGAGGATAGCAAAGAGACATCCAACTGCTTAAATATTGAAAGCCGAACTGTATAAATGATTTTAAGCCAAGTTGTGTTGCGCAACCTGAGAAATTAAATGTGAAAAGATTGATATTTTTCACAAAAAATGAATGTTAATGATATTATTACATGAGCAAAATAACATCAAACTTTTTTGCATTCACCATACAAGAATATCGCATTTCATTCAAAGTGTTGTGACTATTTATCTATTTTATGGTCAAAACACTTTTCATTGTTAGCGTAATTTACATTACAGTTTTTCTTTAGATAGTTGATCGTCTCCACCCAAGAGTTTGATCAACTCTTGTTGTTGTTCTGCATTTAGATTTTGAAAATGTTCAAACATTTTTTCGACGTCTGAACTCGGATCAGGTTCTTGCAGAACGTCATCGCTGATATTGAAATCTTGCCCCAATAAATTTTGATAAATAGAATCCATTGAGATTTTTGAAGAAGCTAAGTCGATTTCTTCTATGTGTTTATTTTCCAATTTTAAATATTGATATTGTTCTGCATGTTCTAACAAATCATCGCTGGTGCCTGACACGATGATTTGAATATTCGGAAAGGCTTGATTTAAACGCAATAAAATATTTTGAGTGGAATATTGATCCAATTGAGCATCAATACTGTCGATCAATAGAATGCCATTGCCCTCGAGACAAGGGAATAAACTATTCGGATTTAATAAACTTAAACGACGGACAATGTCACCCACTAGAGCAACCCAATTTTTTATGGAGTTCGACAGTTGTTGATACGCGATGTATTGATTGTTATAGCACACCATCAATTGTAATTTAGGTTGATATTCCAAATACAGATCCGTAATGTCTGGAATCACAATATTTAAAGCTTTTTTAAGCGCATTTAAACTCGGACTGTGGAGTTGCGCGTGGGCTTGAAATAAGCTTTTCGTGAATTCAATACTTTTATCATCATCTTCAATAATGCTTTGAGTTGTACTTTTTAATGCTTTGGCATCTATGAGAATTTGTTGAAATAGATTCGCAGCTTGTGCATTTTCAATATCACTAATTTCACGGAACCATTCAAAAAAACGAGCAAAAGTCGTATAGGGAAGAACAACCAGCTCATAAGCGGAATGGTTTTGAAACACGGCAGGGTTATTTTTACTGATCAAGTTCACATCATTCACAAAACGATCACTCGGATAATATGCGATCATTGGCAAACCAATGAGTGGATCTTGGGCAAAGGCTTTGTGATAGAGCTGAATCGTTTGCTCAAGTTGCAGCGTATCGACTTTACTAAAACCAATACCATTGGCTTGAATGGTTTTATATAAGCGCCACGTGCAATGACTGACATTTTTCTCTTCAGCAGTCGTGCTCTCAGGAAGCGTGCCGATATCATCAGGAATTTGAATGGTGATTTCGATCCGTGATTGAACACGATTATCGGTAATATCCGAATCAGGCATCACTACACCTGCAGTTCGCGCATCTTTAAAACGTGCAGCAAACCAAGTCAGCGATTGGTAGATATTTTTTAAGATCGCGGTTTTGCCTGATGATTGGTCACCTAAAATTAAGGTGATTGGCTTGTCTGAATATTTAAATTCGATGTTTAAGTCTGAAAAATGATGCGCATGGCGAAGACTTATTGAGTTCAGTTTCATAATAATCCTGCAAGTGAATAGCCCTGCAATTTTTTTAAATTATGCTGTAGCTTTTGTTTTAATCGATTGTTGAACAGATTTGATTTTAAGTTGCTGTATTAGATCATAAATATGATGAATATTTAAAGTACTCTTGGCACGGGTACAGGCAACATAGAGTAAGCGTAACTCTTCATCACTAATTTTGTGTTCAAGTCCATTAATTTTAAATTGGTAATCATCTTCGATATGAACACGATTCCACTCTAAACCTTTGGCTTTATGTGCGGTTGAGATCACATAATCAGCTTGCTCGATTGGGGTGATTTTCGCAAGTGCTTTTTTGAGTGGATCTGTACCATGATCATCTACCAATTTCACTAAAGGTTTGATATCACTACCATCATTGGTTTCACAGTATTCATGTACATCATGCCATGAATTAAACCAAGCCAATTCAGGAACATCGACGACTCGCTTACCTTGTTTAAGCAGACTAGCAGCATCGACAAAGCGATTGAGCTTGGCATGGTCGGCTTGCAGGCTGACTTTATCGCCTTGCACTAAGCCTGAGAGTAATAATTCCATTGCTCGTGCATTGGTACGACACAAGATTGCATCACGCATTTTGGTATGTGGTTTATTGACCACACTGGACTTTAAGTCTGGATTGCCCATTAAAGGTATGGTTTCGTTCAATCCACCGAGTAGACGATTGGCCACATCTGCAATGGCATCACCAAAACGAAATGATGTCGTCAGTCGTGATTCCGGCAAAGGCATTTGTTGCATCGCATTCACTGCACCACGCCATGCATAAATCTGTTGATGCGCATCACCGACATAGATCACTTGGGTATTGCGTTGTTTGAGTAGAATACCGAGCATCAGTGGATCAGCATCTTGAGCTTCATCAAATAGCACATAATCAGCGGGAATGAATGGATCTGATAACGCCCACAGTTTCAGATAAATATCATGACCAATCCCTGCCTGATGGTTTTGATCAATCGATTCTAACCAGCGACGTTCTACCGCAGGGTATAAATGCTTTTGAAGTGTTTCAATATCATCGGCATGCAACCAACTGGGGGCTTGGATGTGTCTTGGTGCAGGGTATTGCGAGCTGGTTGAACAAAAATAGCTCACAGCATTTGCAACCAGACTCGCTAGACGACTTGGCATGAGGGCGTATTTTTCATAACGACCACCCATGAGGCGTCGAAGAGTAATCGGCTCTAAACGATATTCTTTGGCAATAAAACTTGGACTCAAACGAGGTAAACGTAATTTATCCGTCACTCCACGTGGAACGCTTCGAAAAGCAAGAGAGTGAAAAGTACGACAGTCGACATTGCCATGAAATTTATTTTGCGCTTCAGTGGCAATGGCTTTGTTAAATGCCAAATACATACCACGGCGATGCTGCATTGCATTGCTGATTAATTTTAAAGTCGTTGTTTTACCTGTGCCTGCATAAGCAATCACTTTAAAGGATTCGCCTTTATGGGCTTGCTCAATGGCAAATTGTTGTTCAGGCGTTGCTTTTAAAATTTCAGGCACAGTAATAGAAGGTCTTTATAAGTGGATCAAAATTGAACAGCGAGTATAGCAAGAATCTTACTTGATTTGTTTCTTATGACAACTCTGAGTTTTTATAAAATAATTAAATTAGAAATCCCAAGTATTTTAGATTTTATTTTTATCATCAGTTTCATTATAAAGATTATAATTTTGACTAGTAAATGACATGATTAACATTACAAATCCAGCTTGAGTAAATATGAAATTAGTTAAGTTAAGTATGAAGGTATCTGTTACGACAGTTTTTTTGCCGAGACATTCTATATTCATGTCTTGTGGACTTACTAAATTGCAAGGTACTTGGCTAATGAGATTGAAGGCAAAAAAACAAAAAAAGGCAATGAAACCTAAACTTATACTGAATTGTAGAGTTCGCCTAAGAGACTGAGTAATTTTATTTTTTAAAGAGCCTTTAATGGGAATTATTTTACGAGCTTTATAAATACTGAGTAAAGAAAAAGTAATCATAGATATAAATAAAAAAGCATAAGCATCCCCAAGATAGCCATACCCCAAACTCTCTAACATTCTAGAAATTATGTTTAAATGTGTAAAAAAGTGAAGTTGATGAGGTATGAAAGAAATTTGGAAGTAAATGGATCCAAAGAAAATCATTGCAACAAATGGAATCATTTTTAAGTAATTCCGCTGAAACAAAGCCATTTGACATTTATATTCTTTAAAATTTTTCATTAGGTTTTTAACTGCTTATGTTTGCATTTAAGTTATTCAACTGGAGATGAATTAAAATTTACGGTAATCATTCTGTTTGCTTTTTTGAACTCGAATATAGTATGGATAAGTTACGTTTAAGTAACCGCTGACAATTAAAAAAATCACGCCAAAGCTTTGATATATTAAGAACATCAATGCAGTATGCTCTGGCCAATGCGTAAGGTGAGCTGCACATAAGAACATCAAAGATAAGAGAAACATTCCAAGCCTCATTTTCTTTGCATAAGAATAGTTATCCGGATGTGCAACAATTGGAGTAATGAAGGATCTGAATTTTAAATAATATTTTATGCACAAAAAGAGAAAAATAAGGACAGTGATGCTAAAAGTACTGGCAAAATAACTGGTCTCGGGATTCAAAGTTAAAAATTTAATTGCTGGAGATACATAACTTAAAAAATTATAACTGTTCGGGATGATTGTGATTTGATATTGAAGTAACAAGTAGGTGACTAAAAAATTAGCAAATAGAATAGGGTAGAAAGTTTTTTTAAAAAATGCGTTTCTCAGTTGGTGGTCTTGCCCCATAACGTCAATACGTTGATTTAAAGTTTGGTAATTTGGAGATCGAAGATTTACGAAGAAGTCATGGTAACTCAGATTTTCTCGTCCGAGTTTGCATTCTCTGAATGCATCAAAATAAATTATCTCTTTTTTGAAATCTATCACATAGATTTTCAGAGGTTCTGTGAAATAACGAAATAATGATGAAATTGTGCGCTCACTTAAATTATCTACAAAAATTAATGAATTAATGTTTTTTTGAATATTATTTTTTTGAATGTTAATAATTTCTTCGGATTGATTTAAAAATTTTTCCGAAAAAAATAGAAGGATGTACTCTTTATGATTTATAACGCACTTTAGCTCTGAAAAGTTTAGATCATATTTCTCTGAGACAATTTCAATTTTTAATTTGATAAGTAATTCTTTTATTTTAAGTATATGGTTTTTTAATTGCATTATATTTGTGAGCTAATAATTTATTCAATATTAACAGCATAATAGCATGAGTAAAAATATAGAAGTTAAAAGCACCATCATAGGCGCTTTTAACTTAATGATATTTGATCAATGATTACGATTCGCTTTTTCAACCAAACCAGACAATCCTTGACGACGTGCAAGTTCATTGAGTACCAATTGAATATCAAGATCGAAATAGCCGAGCATGACAATGGTGTGGAACCAAACATCTGCGACTTCATAGATCAGGTCATTTTTATTGTCTTCATTGGCTTTAGCTTTATAGTCTTTCGCTGCAATCACCGTCTCGAAACTTTCTTCACCGATTTTCTCTAAGATTTTATTTAAGCCTTTATGGTACAGCTTAGCCACATATGAAGAGTCAGGATCAGCGGCTTTACGCTCAGCCATCATTTGACCTAAGTAATTTAGAACCTCAACTTGTTCAGCTTGTGCATTGGATGCATTCATGGCTTGAGTATGTGCATTGCCAGATTTTTTACCATAGATTTGATTTGGGTCTTTAAGCTGTGCATCGACAATTTCCCAGCCATTTGGTGTGAGTTTACGATAGAAGCATGACTCACGGCCTGTATGGCAGGCGATACCACCATGTTGTTCAATTTGCAGTACGATCACATCTGCATCACAGTCTAAGCGGATTTCATGTACCGTTTGGAAATGACCAGACTCTTCACCTTTATGCCATAGCTTGCTACGAGAACGGGAGAAATAAACCGCTTGGTTTTTCTCAGCAGTTAAACTTAAAGCGTCACGGTTCATCCATGCCACCATCAAAATACGACCTGTTTGATGATGTTGAGCAATAGCAGGAATCAGTCCTTGTTCGTTAAATTTTACTTCATCGAGCCATTGCATATTGTTCATAGGATTTCACCAAAAAAATTAGAGATTAAGAAACAGCGTCCCAATTGAGGGCGCGTTGTAGTTTAAGCGATTTAAATCCACTTGCGGAAAACTTTCAGCAATTTTCAAGGTTTTGCTGAGCGCTCTTCATTTTTAAATTAAATATTGGATTGAATGAAGTTGTTGTCCTGAGCATGGGGTTTGGCAATGTCATCGTATTGCATCTGACTAAACATCCCAGATTTTAAACCCGAAACGGTCAAAGCCATTTCTTTACGAAAATAAGGTATTTGATACATCCATCCAAAACTGAGATCACGCAAGCCACCTGCCCACCAATGATCAGATTGATAAAGCGGGGTGAGGAGACGACTTAAGAATTGATAGAACTGCGTTGAGGATTTTCGATGTTGATGATACGTTTGCCAAAGCTTCGACCAATCCAAACTTTCACCTTGGCGTGAAGCTTGGATGGATTGACTCAGTGCCCATGCATCGAGCAAAGCCATGTTGGCACCTTGTCCAAGTTGAGGGCTCGTGGCATGTGCTGCATCACCAATCACACCGACTCGTCCTTCGCCCATTTTCGACATCACCACATCACGATAATGGGCAGAAAGCCATTGTTGTGAACTATTGCCCATCACGGTTCTTAACCAAGTTGCAGTGTCAGGCCATTTTGAATCGATTTGTGCAAGCCATTGTTGACGGTCAATTTGACGTCTTAAGAAATGCCCAAGCATCGGTGTTGGCATACTCCAAAAGACACTTGATAGTCGCTTATGCGGAGCTGAAGGGACAGCACCTGTCGGTAGAATACCGAGCATGAGTTGAGATTTTTCATGAAATTGATGCAGGATTTCAGGATCAAGATCGAGACATTCCGGGACAATCGTCCACTTTGCACCCCAAGGGTAGGCTTGATCAACTTTGACCCAGTCTTTAGGACGTAAACCACTTCTTGAACCATTGGCAATAATGATTCCATCAAACTGTGCGTCAAATTTTACGCCAGCTTGAGTGCCAAAGATCTGAATACCATCTGAGCGTTCAAGATAATGACTAATCTCGGTATTCATTTGCCATTGAATCAGGTCTGAATATTTTTTGGCTTTGGATTCAAGCACATGACATAGAGTCGCACGGTGAATGCCGAGACCGTAAAATGCTGGATTGGCTTGTTGATAGTGACTATTGACCAAGAGTTTTTGATTGGGTAATCGACCTTCTAAACCTTTAACTCGAGCCCCTAAAGTTAAAGCATGATCAAGAATACCCAAATGCTCAAAAACGGCTAAACCAGCAGGTTGTAATAAGAGTCCAGCACCCACAGGTTCAAGTTCAGTGACTTTCTCAAACAGCGTGACTTGAATGTTTTGCTTCGCCAATAAAATTGCGCTTGCGATTCCCGCCGTTCCAGCGCCAATAATCGCAAAATGGATTGATTTCATTGTTATTTCTATATTCTATTTTATGGCTAATGTAACAAAAAAGAAGGTAATTACCTAGTCATCCAATGGCTTAGATTTTTAGATTACACGACAAAAAATATTAGTGAATGTTGGATTAAATATTAATTCCACTTATCTGTTTTTAACTATTCGATATAACAATAGATTTCTAAATGTATTTTTAGAGTACTTGCATCACATCCGCAAAACGCTGCTTTTCAACCAATTCTAAAAATTCATCACCTAAACGCTGGCTTTCAGCGATTGATTGTTTCCACATGTGAATACGTTGCTGTTCAGACAATCCTTTCAATACAAAATCTTTACGGTCAGGTAAACGACCTAAAGGTAGAGAATTTAAGTAAGCTTGAGAGGGTGAAATCAATACGGTTCGTGACTGATTTACAGGATTCGATTTTCGAGATTTAAACATCTTGTCAAACCAACCCGGTGTAATGCTATCGGTAAAATGTGGATACAGCACTACACCTTTGCTTTGGAACGGTAAGTCAATGTGATAATCAATCAGACCACCATCGCGGTAAGCTCCTTGAGGTGCATCGACAATATTTCGAACAGCAGGGGTCACACCCGGGATTGAGCCTGATGCCATCAGCCAGTCGGCAACGTTGTCTTTATGGAAATGAATATAATGCGTTTTAAACGCATCATCTTGTATTTGAAATTGTAGAAACTGGCTCGGCTGACAAATCACACGCTGCATAAATTTATTAAGATGCTTTCGAGAAATCGCATTACTGCCTACAATTCCCAATAGCGAACTATACAACGCCAATTTATGATCACTTTGAAATAAATGTTCCGCTTTAGCTGCAATAATCGTCAAATGATAATCAGGATGATCCACCAGTTGCTGTGTTTTATTTTCAAGAATACCCGCCAACATATCGCGAGAAATTTTTTCAATCTCCGCTATTTTCATTTTTTTATGAAAAGGCAGATATGTGTACAGCTCGGCGAGTTTTTCAGGACCAGCTTTTTCACCTTGCGCCACAATACCAGCAAAGCGCCATGCACCCACAGATGAGCCAATGAGGAAGCGACGTTGTTTTGCTTGCGGTAAAAAATCGCCAAAGATCGCTTGATCAAGCCCGGTTAAACCAATACCTTTTGGTCCGCCTGCAGCCCCCGGAATGGTATCGACATGATGTGCTTGCAACCCTTCTTTTAAAATCAATTGACGTGCTTGATCACCGACACGGATATCCAAAACTTTGGCAGATTTTTTAAGAATTTGGGTCATTCAAGAACACTCTCTCAATATAAGTTGCCAATTTTAAAGAATTAAAAGCTTACAACAATGGCAATAAAAAGCAGTTCATGACTTTGAAGTCATTGCATATTGTTTGGATTTTAAAATTTAAATATTTCAAGCATCAACATGTGAACCATAAAAAAGCCCAATCAATTTCTAGGATTCATTGGGCTTTTGATCAGTCATCTAGGTTCTAATCGCTGACGATTTTTTAAATTAGAAATTTATTTAGCCACACGCCAAATCGCGATGAAGCTTACCAATATAATCAGAATAACTGAAACATACCAAGGCGCAATCACAGCAATTGACAACAAAATTGCCATGAGACTTCCAAAAATCCAGCTTCGCTTTTGCTGCTGTTCCATTTGCAAGCGCATCGTCTGTAGTTCATTGAGCTGTTTCGCATGCCAAGCAGACTGATTTTTTAAACCATTGAGACTATCAATCATCAACGTCGGTAAGTCTTGTGCACCCAACAATAAATCTGGAATCTTTTGACCTAATTCTTTTAGATTCTTCTGTGGGTTCATTTGTGCTTTCACCCAATCCGTGAGGATCGGTTTCGCTAATTTCCAAATATCCAATTCAGGATAGAGGTCTGTACCGAGGCCTTCAACGTGGACTAAAGTTTTCAGTAACAGCATCAATTGTGGTGGAATTTCCAAGTGAAAACGACGTGCGATATCCATCACTTGAATCAGAATTCCTGCAAAATCCAATTCATGCATCGGTTTAGAAACCATTGGACCGACTGTGCGACGCATTTCACGTGCCAAGACATCTTGATCTGTACCCGGTGGAATCCAACCGGCTTGATGCACAATGAGGATTAACTGCATGAAGTCACTATTCATGACCGCCAAAAGCATACGTGCAATGGTCATTTGGTCATGTTTAGACAGTTCACCCATGATTGCGCAATCAAGAGCAATAAAGCGTGGATTATTTGGATTAATGGTTTCTACAAAGACATTTCCCGGATGCATATCGGCATGGAAAAAATTATCGCGAAACACTTGGGTAAAGAAAATCGTTAAACCCTTTTCAGCCAAATCCTTGCGATCCATGCCCAACTGATCAAATGTCGCGATATCTGAAATGGGCACACCCGTGATCCGCTCTGCAACCATGACATCTTTACTGTCCATATAGACCTCAGGCACATACATCATGCTTGAACCGGTAAAGTAGTGGCGCATTCGGCGAGTGTTTTCTGCTTCTAAAGTCAAATCAAGCTCATTTAAAATGATTTGACGATAGTCTTGAATAATCTCTGAAAGGTGCAACGCGCGTGCAGCTTCAAGACGCTTTTCTAAAAAAGCACCGAGCCATTCTAAAATTTCAAAATCTTGAATGATTTGCGCACGAATATTCGGTCGAGTGACTTTAACCACAACTTCACGACCATCATGTAGCGCTGCGGTATGCACCTGTGCGATAGAAGCGGCTGCTAAAGGTTGATCATCAAAACGTGCAAATAAGGTATTTACGTCAGCCTTTAATGATTCCTGAATCCGCATTTTTGCGACATCATGACCAAAGGGTTTGACACGGTCTTGTAGAAGAACCAATTGTTGCAAGAGCTCAGGTGGAATCAAGTCACGACGTGTCGAGAGCAACTGCCCCATTTTAATGGCAAGTGGGCCCATTTCTTCCAAAGCTTCTTTGAGCTTTAAAGGGTTCTTGCGCTCACGGCTCGACCATGCAGCAGGGTGCATATGAATCAGCTTAATGATCGGACGTGCTTTTGCAGGGATGTCTTCCGCAGGGATTAACGTGTCGAGTCTATAGTGCGCGGCGATGCGCCAAAGTTCGAGTAGACGTGTAATGTGCGGAATCATATGTGCATTTACCTAGTTTGATGTGAGGTTACGTGGGATTAAATTGAGCTTTAAGTTGCTGAATCTTAGCGTCTAAACGGTCAATATTTTGCGTAAGTTGACGTGTCTCGTGATTGAGATCATCCATTTGCCAGCGTGGTGCGAATAGTCCGCTGTCTTCTTTGAGAAAGTCTTCAGCAAAAAACAAATGACTGTCGAAAGACTTTAATAATTGTTTGGGTGCGAGTTGGATTTTGCCAATTTGACTCGCCAAATTTGGACCAATCCAAGGACTCAATTGCGAAGCCAAATCAGGCTCAGCTTGTTGAATAATCCGTTGAATATTTTGGAGCAGTTGATAGTCACCCTGCACAGGAATATTACCGACATCGTCTGCCAATAACAGTTTGGCAAGTTCAATCACATTGCTCACATGCAACGTTGCATTGGCTTCGGTTACGGTATTGACTGAATCAAATGGACGTTGTTCAAAAATAGAAGAAGCTTCGGTATGACCCGTGACTGTGGGCTCTAAGCGAATTTTCTCGTTGTCGAAAAATACATCCACAGAAAGCTGGGGTGAATCGATCACCACGCGTAGCATTTTGTCTTGTAATTCATTGAACTGGATGCGAGTAATCGCATCCAAATTGATACAATGATGAATGAAGCGTTCAACTGCACCTAGTGCCAGAATCGACCACATAACGATACCTTGTTGACCTTATGCTTAGAACTTAAAGTTTGAAACCACGGTGTACTGCAACGATACCCGCAGTCAAGTTATGGTAATCACAGTTTTGGAATCCTGCATTTTCCATCATGCCTTTTAAGGTACGTTGGTCTGGATGCATACGAATCGATTCAGCCAAATACTTATAACTTTCTGAGTCATTGGCAATGATTTTCCCCATGATGGGTAAAGCCGTGAATGAATACAAATCATACAATTTTGAGAATGGTTCAAAGACAGGCTTAGAAAACTCTAAAACCAGTAAACGACCACCTGGCTTAAGTACACGGTACATTGCAGCGAGGGCTGCATCTTTATCGGTCACGTTACGTAGACCAAAAGAAATCGTCAAAAGATCAAAACTGTTGTCTTCAAAAGGCTCTAAAGTTTCCGCATTTGCCAATACGAAATCAACGTTGGTACAACCTGCATCGATTAAACGATCACGACCAACATTCAGCATAGATTCGTTAATATCAGACAGAACCACATGACCTGTTGGACCGACTTCACGGCTAAACACTTTAGCTAAATCACCTGTACCGCCTGCGATATCCAGTACACGTTGACCACGACGAACACCTGACATATTAATCGCAAAGCGTTTCCATAGACGGTGAATACCGAATGACATCAAGTCATTCATGATGTCGTATTTCGCTGCAACTGAATGGAAAACTTCAGCCACTTTTTGCGCTTTTTCTTCGCTATTCACAGTTTGAAAACCGAAATGTGTAGTTTCACCCACATTTCCAGTGTTTGCGCCACGCGGTAAATTATATTTTGGAACAGAACCTGTTACAGGCGTATCAGTCAATTTTTGTTCTAAAGATTGTTGTTGACCTTGTGGAGTGCCTGTTGGTAATGGCTCAGTTAAAAATGGACTCACTTTGTCTGCACTTTTTGCCGTCTCAGTTTGAGCAGTAGGCTGTTGATTTTCGTTAGACATTCGAGTCGCTCCTGAACACAAATAATGGTTAATCGTTGTTAAATTGCATGATGACAGATTCTTTCATTTTTTACAGCGTTGATCATGCAATTGCTATGAATAATATACAGAAAAATAAAGGTCTTTTTCGCCTGTAATTGAATTGTTCTGATGCTTCCAATTGAGCTGGTTGAACACAATGCGATAACGAGTTGGTATCAGCACTCTGCTCTTGTGCACAAAACCTTATCATATTCTAAACGGATTGGGTTGACCTGAATGTACATTGTCCACAATCATGCGTTCTTTTTCAGTAAAACTGTGGATAAATGTCGCTGCCGACTTTAAAGGCTTCATGGCAACAAAACCTTCACCAATAAAATCGTACATCAGCTCAAAACGATATTTGCTTGCTGTACCTTTACACATTTTAAAAGCAGTGTGCATGATGAAAGAGCGCATGTATTTATCGAGACTGATGCCCAGTTCATCGAGTAAATCGAGTTGCTGTTTGCGAGCAGTCGATTGATCGAGCTTTACCAAAGTTTGACGCATCATTTCATCATCAATCGCTTGATCTGCTGGATAGTCTGTTAATAATTGTTGTGCCACTTGCTCATCGAGTTGCATCGCAAGCACAGCAAGACCGACAGACTTCAAACCTGTTTGAATGGCATTTTCAGGAATGATTTTCTCTGCTTTATGCGCATAGTTGAGTAGTCGTTCAATTTGTAAGGCTAATTCATCAAACTCAGGGCCACCGTATAAACGGTTAATAAAATATTGCGCCATAAGCTGATTTTTAGGTTGATTGAACAGTTCTTGATGGGTATTTAAAATTCTCGACTTGAGCCAGTTTTGAGCATCAGTTAAGCGCTGTTTTAACAGTGGATCTGAATGATAGTTTAATTGTTTATATTGTTCTAAAAGATCATCTAATGCAGCAAGTTTGGACATGTGGAACTCAATAAATATCGAAATATAAAGATGCTTAACTCAGCATAATTTGACTTAAATAAATGCGCTATGACAAATCAGCAGCAATACAAAATTAAATCGTCAATGAAAAGTCATCTTTGAATTGCAATTATTGTACATCAAGTTTCATCAAACCATGGTCAGTTGCGTATACTGATCTAAAGATATAAAAATAGAGAAAAGCATGACGGCTAAACGCATAGAAAAGTTGAAAGATGACTCAAAAGATAAGGTTAAAGATGAGCCTGAAGCTCAGCTTGTAGCAACATCTTTAAATCAGCCAGAAGATTTAAGTTTGCAACTGATCGAAGCTCAATACGCGCTCAAAAATACCAAAGCAAAAAAGAATGCGAAAAGCTTGGTCATTCTAGTCAGTGGTATTGAGCTTGCGGGTAAAGGGGAGTCTGTAAAACAACTGCGTGAATGGGTCGATCCTCGTTATTTACGTGTTAAAGCTGATCCACCGCATTTGATGAATACCACGACACCTTTTTGGCAACCCTATGCGCGATATATCCCTGCTGAAGGGCAAATGATCGTCATGTTTGGTAATTGGTATAGTGATTTGTTGACCACGACTTTACATGTTTCAAGCCCGTTTGATGAAACCATGTTTGATGCTTATGTTCAGCGCATGAAAGAGTTTGAGCAGGATCTTAAAAATAACCATGTCGATGTGATTAAAGTTTGGTTTGATCTGTCATGGAAATCTTTGCAAAAACGTCTCGATAAAATGGATGCGTCAGAACAACGTTGGCACAAATTACATGGACTCGATTGGCGTAATAAAAAACAATATGACAATGTGCAAAAGCTTCGTCAGCGTTTTACTGATGATTGGTTGATCATTAATTGTGAAGATGAAGTTCAGCGTGATCAAACGTTTGCAACGCATGTATTAGAGCATTTAAAACATTTACCGAACCATCCACTGAAAGTTCGGAGCAAATGGCAACAAGCGGTTGTGCCAGAGGCCTTATTACAACCCGAGAGCATTGTTTTAGAAGAAACCGAATACAAAGCAGAACTGAAAAAACTCACCAAAAAAGTCGCCGAAGCATTACGCCTAGATGGTCGCAAAACAGTGATTGTGTTTGAAGGTATGGATGCGGCAGGTAAAGGTGGAGCGATCAAGCGCATTGTTAAAAAACTTGATCCCCGAGAATATGGGATTTTTAATATCTCAGCACCTGAAAAATATGAATTAGCACGACCTTATTTATGGCGTTTTTGGAATAAATTACTCGAAAATGAAACGATCTCGATTTTTGACCGTTCTTGGTATGGACGCGTTTTAGTTGAGCGTGTAGAAGGTTTTGCTTCCGATGTGCAATGGAAGAGGGCGTATGATGAGATCAATCGCTTTGAAAAAGACTTATCGGATACGCAAACGGTTGTGGTGAAATTCTGGTTGGCGATTAGTAAGGACGAACAAGAAGCCAGATTTAAAGCGCGTGAATTAACACCGCATAAGCGCTTTAAAATTACTGCTGAAGATTGGCGTAACCGTGGACGTTGGGATGACTACTTAACGGCAGCGGCGGACATGTTGGAAAGAACCGATACGGATTATGCGCCGTGGTATGTGATTGCAACCAATGATAAATACTCAGCAAGGATTCAAATCTTAAAAGCCCTGCTGAAACAGTTGAAGGCGGATTAACAGATTGTATCGTTGTATTCCCCTGAACCAAATGAATAACAAGTGAATCAAAAATCAACAGCATAAAAAAGCGGATCATCTATCCGCTTTTTTATTTTTTATCATCGAGTCACTTAGCCAATAACCACTTAGCTCACGACTTTCGCTGTTTGCTTCTGCTGAATGCTTTTAGCAAGCTTATAACTTTCTTCAACATGCGCTTCGGCTACTTTTTTCATAATGATATAACCGAGGCTCGCCGCAATAATAGAACCGCCAAGTGGAATGAACTTCGTCACTTGCTTAGTGATAATCTTAGAGGCCATATTATTCAAAGATAGTTTAGCCGCGGTACGTGCAGCCACTAAGCCTGAAAATTCAAAGCCACGTTTACGCAATTCGCTCCAATGTACTTTTTTGGTTTTCGGATCATAGACACTGATTTGTTCAGGCGAAAGACCAAAGCGCGTATTGATTTCAGGGATGAGAAGAGACAGCATACCGACATCAATCACTACATCTAAAAAGGGTACAGGAATGACGGCAACGCCTGCGGACACATAAGAGCGCTTTTTGACTAATTCAAGACATTCTTCACGGATTTGTTCTAAATTTAAATTCGGATCTAATGTGTCAGGAATTTTATCGATTTTCATAATACATTACCTTTGGTATCTATCTGATTGTTATTAAGTAAACCATGAATATAGTGTGGTTTATTTGAAAGTTTTATTCAGTCGCTTGAATAAAAGTGCCATACTCAGTTTAAGATGTATAGTGATTTATGTTTATGGTTTTGTTCACGAATGATGATGATCTTGTGTGAATAAAATAAAGAGGAACTATGGGGATTCATGTTATTCAAAGCCAACGGATCGATGTGTTGGTACAAGGTGTATTACACAGTATTCATAAACCTTCAAAGAATCCTTTAAATGTCCTTAAAAAAGAGCACTTTATTGTCCCTAGCCCTGCGATTGAGACATGGCTGACTCAGACCATTGCCGAACAGCATGGGATCAGTGCCAATAGCCAATTTCATCAGCGTATTCGTGGTTTTCAGTGGTATTGCTACCAACAGGTACTCAGCGATAAAGACCATGTGCGTAAAGCCAATATTCCACGCTTGATGATGAAGTGGCGAATTTATCAAACACTAAAATCCTATATTGAATCTGATGAAAATAGCTTAGAGATTGAGCACCCTTTATATTCCATTATTCAACGGATCTATGACAGTGCGGGTCAGCTTGAACATAGCTTAGAAAAGCAACTCAAAAAACAGAGCATGTTGTATTGGGTGGCGGAACAGGTCTCTAAATTATTTGGTAATTACATGCTATATCGTGGTGATTGTCACCGTGGTTGCGAAGGTGAGTGCCGTTGTCCACAGAATTGGTTAATGCAATGGGGTGCCAATCAGCCGCTTGATATTGAACACCTATTTCCTCAAAACCCAGATCAAGATATTTCGTTTAAATTTGATCAAGCTCAAAAACTAGAAGCTTGGCAGCGTTGGCTTTGGCAGCATACTTTTCACGATGATTTTGTGGAAATGCAAAGCATTGATCATGAGTTTTGGAAAGTCATGGATGATGATGCCTTACGTCCTGAGGCACTCAAAGCATTACCCAGTCAGGCGATTGTTTTTACGGTATTAGATTTGCCACCGTCGCAGTTACAGTTCCTCAGGCGTTTAGGACAATACATTGATATTCTGATTCTGCATTACAATCCATCACAAGAATATTGGGCGGACAGTGTCGATCCAAACTGGAAAAAGCGTTACGACTTGAGTGTTAAAGAGCGCTTTATTGCCAAAAATCCAAACGCTTCAGATGAAGAAATCCAGCAATTTTTCAAAGCATTTACACTGAATTTTAATGCAGAAGTTCGCGAATCTAGACATCCATTACTCACCCGTTTCGGTAAGCAAGCCCGAGATCACTTTTCGATTTTATCGAACTTGTCATCGGGAGAAGAAGGGCAATGGGTCGATGCATTTGTCGATGAATATCCCAACCATTTATTGGGTAAAGTGCAATCCGATATTTTGTATTTGGTCGAGCCTGAGAAACAAGGTTTTGAACTTCGCGCAGATGATGATTCTATTAAAATCCATGTCTGTCATTCAGGTTTAAGACAGCTTGAAGTACTGAAAGAACAGCTCATTCACTGGTTATCTCAGGGGACAGCAGAACAGCCACGCCGACCGAATGATATTTTGGTTTTAGCACCCGATTTAAAACAAATGGAACCGTTGATTCGAAGTGTGTTTCCACAGAGTACCCTGCAAGCGGGTGTCTATTTACCTGTAAAAATTGCAGGGGTAACTCAGATTGATGTCAACAATGCATGGCGTGCAGTACTCGGTCGAATTCAACTGGTCAGTGGTCGCTTCAGTATTGAGGATTTTTCTGATTGGCTGAGTTTAAATGCCACGCAAATTCGTTATGAACTTGATATTGATATGACTGAGCGCATGATTGAGCTCTTGATCAATGCGGGCTTTAAGCGTGGTTTGGATGCTGAACACTTACAGCAAAGTTTGAGTATAGAAGATACTGACTATCGTTTTAGTTTGAAGTTTGCTTTAGATCGTTTGGCTTTAGGTGTTGCTGTGCCTGAACATACGATCTTTGGTGAGACTTTGAGTTTCGCTGAAGTCCTCAGTGCTGACTTTGAATTGATCGCCAAACTGATCGAAATCTATCAGGATTTTGCAGTCCGCCGTGATTGGTTAATCATGCATGAGAAGGGACAGCGTAAACCTGTTGAGCAATGGTTAGAGATTCTAAAAGCAGAAATTGAAGAGTTTAGCCAAGCTGGTGTCGATGCCTTGCAAGCTGTGCATCAAGTGGTGCGAAAGCAATACACCATGCTGACGTTGTCTTATAACTACGAAATGAAAGAAAAAGGCAATGCGACGCAACATGCGTTATATGACATTCAATTGCCTTTGCCTTATCTGCTACAAGAGATTCAAAGTAGTTTAGAAAGCCAACTGGAACAGGCTTTGCCAACAGGTCAAATCACCTTTAGCCAAATTGGACATATTCGTCCTGTCCCTTATAAATTGATTGTGATGCTGAATCTGGATAGCGGGAAATTTCCAAATCGTAACACCCAAGTCCCTTTCGACTTGATGGGATTACTCCGTCCACAATTGGGTGATCGCTCTCGTTTAGAAGATGATCAAGGTGCATTTCTGGATGCATTGCTCTTAGCACAAGAGAATCTGTGGCTGTTTTACAATGGATTTGATGTCAGTGATGGCGAAGTCCGTGAACCCTCAAGCGTATTACAGGAGTTGATCAGTCATTTTGCACTTATTACAAAAAAAGCCGACACAGTACAAGATAATTTAAAGACCGAATCTGATCCAATGATCAATGTGGAAGGTATTGACGTCCCTGCACAACTTCATCAGTTGTATCAAGTGCATACACTACAACCCTTTGATCCAGTCGGTTTTCAAGCTGAACCATCGACACGCTATCAAGATCAGTGGTTTGGTGTGGCACAAAAAATTATCAAAGCCACAGGGCAACGTGAACCTTGGATGAATGGAGTTTATCCAGTTGAAACATCAAGTTTGGTCGTCTTAGAAGGTAATCAGTGGATGCAGGATGTAACGTTCCCTGCAAGACTTTATTTAAAGACTTTAGGTGTTGAAAATCTAAAGACATCAGATCTACCAGCACAACAAGAACCCTTAGTTTTGGATGGCTTGGGGCGCTATGCCATTCGAGATTTTTTACAAGATCAAGATTCAGAAACCTTAGACCCTCGTGTTTTGCAAGATCGCTTACCTATTGGTAAAGTGCAGCATAGTGCATTGCAGATGAGTCTGGCGGAACAGCAACGACTGAAACAACGCTTACAACGTTACGCGCCTGAACAGACTGCGACGACTCAACGCCAGTGGCGTGTTGATGAACACATCATCATGAATATCAAGGTTCCTGTGCAAGCGGTAAAGGAATGGGTGAGCCTCAGTGCTGCCAGTGCGCGCGCTAAACGCCGTACGCAAACGTGGCTAGAATATTTATTGTGGGTCAGTTATTTAAACTTAAAAGATGAACAAGCGACGCAGTTAAAGCGGATTTCGATTTTTAGTGATGTGACGTTGATTCAATCTGGAGTGACTACACAACAGGCTAGGGCGTATTTACAACATTGGTTCAAAGCGTATCAATATGGGCAAACTCAGCCCTTGGTGTTGCCTGCAGCACTACTGATGTTATTGGCTGAAAAAGGCAAAGAGCTAGAATGGCAGAGTGATGAAATGGGTAAGGCGAGCATTGCCAATTTTAGTGATCTAGGTAAAGAATGGGATAAAAGTGATTCATTCTTACCATTCTCATTAGAAGAGATGGAGTGGAGTCGTAAGCATCGCGATTGGCAATTTATACTGGATGAGCAAGATACCACGGCACTGTTACAGCATGCTTGCGATGAGTTTGCTTATGATTTGTATCAGCCGATTTACCAATACCAAATCGCAGTTGAGGATTAAATCGTGAATCAAGCGCAGCGCTCAGAAAATCAGCTCTCAAAAAATCAGGTCTCAACACAACCGATTGTCGATATGCATTTTACAGGTTTGCATTGGATTGAAGCTTCAGCAGGAACAGGCAAAACCTATACTTTATCCAGCCTGATGGTGCGGATTCTACTTGAGAAATATTTACCCAATCAGGTCATTGCCACCACCTTTACGCGAAAGGCAGCGGCAGAATTACAAAGTCGTGTTCGACTCAGATTGATTGAAGCACAGCGATATTTTGAAGCCTGTCGTGAACTGACCGAGCATGAGGTTATTGCCAAAGCAAACTCAGAATCAGATCCGCTATTTGCAACATTACTCACCACTTTTTCAAATCGAATTGCCTATGCTTGCGAGCGGTTAAAATTGGTAATTGATCAGTTGGATGAACTCTTTGTTGGGACGTTGGACAGTTTCAGCCAAAAGTTATTGCGAGAGTTTGCTTTTGAAAGTGGCAAAATTGAATATGCCACCATTACCGATGATGCCAAAAGTTATAGTTATCAATTGATTCACGATGTATTAAGAGAGTGGATTCAAGCACAATCTCAGCCAACCATTGATTATTTACTGTTAAATAAAAAGCTGAAATCTCAAGACAGTTATGTCTCTGTGGTGGAGTCGAGTCTGAATTTCACTTCTGCTTATTTTCAGCCTATTCCACCACCACAGGTGGATTTAACAGAATTTGAACAACACATGGATCAATTGATTCATATTGATTTATCTCAGTCTGTAACCTTGTCTGAATATTATTTGGAAGACGGGCAATATTTCAAAATTTTAGCTAAAAGATGGCGCGATCAACTGGCTTTAAAAAGGTTGCTTGAACACGATTTACCGTATTTCATTGAAATGTTGAAAATACAGCGGAGCAATGCGCTGTTTGCCTCAGAATTTGAAGGCGTTTTAAAGTCGCTTTCAGATTTGGTGAACAAAAAGCCTTTAAATAAATGCCCTGAAGATGTAGCAAGTCAATTTGAATCCCATGCCATTATTCGTGCTTTAAAGCAGTTTTTTGAAGCATTTTCAAAGCTGGCAACAGATCTTGAACAGCTCGATAGTTATTTGAAATATCATCTTGCCACCGAAGTGAAAAAGCGCTTGCCTCAAGTATTACAACAAAAAGGTGAAACGACTTTTGCACAGCAAATTCGCACATTAGCCGAATCACTACAAGGCGATCAAGGGCAACGCTTTGCAGCCTATGTACATGCACGTTATCCGCTGATTTTAGTCGATGAATTTCAAGACACCAACCAAGATCAAGATGATATGTTGGCGCAAATTTGGCGTCATCCTAGTCGGGTCAAAAAAGGCTGTATGATCATGGTGGGCGACCGTAAACAAGCGATTTACGGCTTTCGTGGTGGCGATATGCTGACGTTCTTAAAAGCACATCAAGATGTGTTTGGCAAAGAAGGACATGCATACAATTTGATTTATAACCATCGCTCCGTTCGAGAGTTGGTTGAAGTTGTGGGTGCTTTATTTCAACGACAGCCTGATTTTGGCGAAATGGTGATTTATCAACCTGTTCAAGCGGGTAGTCGTCCTCATCCAGCTTTAGTCGAGCAAGGGCAGATCAATCCAATGCCACTTCGTTGGATTCAGCTTGAAGATAAAGACACAGAAGCAGAGCAAGTGGCTTGGCAGATTCGTCATTTACTCAATCTCGCCAATCAAGGGCAACTGTATTTAAATGACCCAAAGACCAATCAAACACATGTCTTAAATGAAAGCGATTTTGCGGTGTTGTCCAAAAACCATGATGGCTTAGATAAAACCCAATCTGCTTTGGAATACTTAGGTATTGCTTATAATCGACCTTCGAAAAAAAGTGTATTTGAAAGCCAAATTGCGCGAGATGTGGGGGCTTTGCTTACGGCAATTATGCATCCTTTCGATGAAGCCAAAGTCAAACGCGCTTTATTGAGTCGGTTGTTGGGCTTCAATTTACAAAAGTTGATTCAACTGGAATTACAGACTGAAGGCTTAAGCCATTATATTGAACAGTTTGATTTGATTCGGGAGCTTTGGCTCAATCAAGGCTTCCTAACGGCATGGCAATATTGTCTCAACGCTTTTAAAATTTGGAACACAATCGTTGAAAAACAAAGTCGTGATAATGAGCGTGCTGTAGTCAACCTACGACACTTAACTGAAGTTCTCAGTCAGCACAGTGAAGATTATCAAGGTGCCCAAAACCTCTATCATTGGTATCTCAGACAGTTGACTGAACCGATGCAACGCGAATGGGAAATGGAGCGTAAGCTGTCCAATGAAGCGGGCGTGCAGTTGATGACGATTCATCAATCCAAGGGTTTAGAATTTAAAATTGTGTTTTTATTGGGTGCGGACAAAAGCGCCAACGAAATGAATAAAGCGCTTAATTTTTCTAAGATTGAACAACTTAATCCGAATACTGGCAAGATGGAAGAACGCCGTGTTGTTGCAATTCACGATAAACAAAATATTGATGAACGTGCCGCGGAACAACACGCCGAACGACATTTGGCAGAACAAAAACGCCTGTGGTATGTCGCTTTAACTCGAGCTAGCCATCGAGTCTATGCCATGCTCAGTGATGTCAAAGGAACATCCACATCTGCCTTAGCTTTTTGGCGCGGTCAAGGTACAGAGACCTTTCAGCATCCACAGAGTGATATAGCGCCATTAATCACATCACGTCCTCCAAAAGTAAGTGCTATTGAGGAAAAAATAGTACCTAACGTAATTGCAAATCCATTTCCTCAACAACGATTTTATCCAAAGTCCAAAACCAGTTTCAGTGCTTTAGCACAGCATTTGACGCGCCAACAAATTCAAGATGCATTGGCGGTTTCAGAGCAAGAGATGGGTCGTGCAGATGATGAAATTCAGCAAATGATTGTTGAAATAGAACAGCCTCGTCAGCCCATCGCTTGGATTAAGGCTCATTTCCCAATGGGGACTTTAGCAGGGAGTTTCTTACACGAAATTTTTGAGCATCTTGATTTTCAAGATTCACAATTATGGAGTTTAGAAATACGACGCCGTTTTAAAAATGATTATGCGACCTTGTGGAACGAATTGCTGGATAAAGTTAAATCCACTTTTCCAGAACACCAATCAGCAGAAGACTTTATTTTGAATGCGATGGTGGACTGGCTGAAAGAAATTCTAGCGACACCTGTATTGAGTGAATCTGAACCACAAGTACAAGCATTCGAGCAACTTGACTTAAATTTGAGTGATTCAAATGAGATAAAATCAAAAGGTGATGGTCAATTTAGATTGAATCAATTGAGCGTACATGAACGTTTAGCTGAATTTCCATTTTACCTTGCATTATCAGATCGCGTATTTGCGATCCAGCGAGTGCATCAGTTGTTTCGTGAGTATGGGATAAGCATGCCCGAGTTTAAAGAAGCCAATGCTGCTCGCTATTTGAAAGGTGAAATTGATTTAGTTTTCTATGACGGCCATCGTTACCATATTGCAGATTATAAGAGTAATTTCTTAGGCTTAGATGCTCAAAGTTATGATTCAATGGCGATTCAACAAAGTATGACGCATGCCAGTTATTGGTTGCAGGCAGCACTATACCTCGTCGCATTACACCGTTATTTAAAGATTCAACTTGAAGATTATGATCCTGAGCGTGATTTGGGTGGGGCAAGCTATTTATATTTACGTGGTATGAATGGACACGCAGGGCAGGGTTATTTTTATTGGCAACCGAGTATTGAATTCATACTGCGACTTGATGCTATTTTAGGTTGTTTGGTTGAGGAAAAAGTCAGCTAAATTACAGCCTTTTTTAAATGATATAACTATTAAACATAAACTTAGGTTGTGGATAATAGTGTTGGTAAATATGTTTATAACTTTGAGGATAACTGTGTGGAAAATAGACAAAAAGTAGAGATTCAGACACCGCAATGGATTGCGACTTGGGCTGAATTCATGCTTAAACAGTCATCTCCACAGTTAAAATTAAATGAAGATTCACTTAATTTAATAGAACAGATTTTACTTGCAACGACACGTGGTGATAGTTGTTTAGCCAAAGCACATTTTAGCCCTGAATTACTGGGTCATTTGGCCATTGAAGATGTATTGGCTACGCACACAGTCGCTCCTTTTATTTATGATCAAGAACACTTTTATTTATATCGTTATTGGCAATTGGAGCAGCGTTTAGCGTTGCAGATTCAACGATTAAAATCACAGAATATTGAAGAGATTAAAATTAATCAGTTTGATCATCTACTCGAAGATCAGCATCAAAAAAATGCCTTGAAAATGGTGGTGAAACAAAGCCTCAATATTATTACGGGTGGCCCAGGAACAGGTAAAACCTATACATTGGCACGGATTATTGCAGTGTTAAATCATGCAATGCCGAATATCCGAATTGCCATGGCAGCACCAACAGGAAAAGCGGCTCAACGGATGAAAGAAGCATTACAAAACTCTTTTAATGATGAAAGTCTGAATGCGATGGGCTTGGTTTCGGATCATTTAAAACAACAAGATACAGTTACGATTCATCGCTTATTGGGACTCGGAACACGCTATCAACCAAGATTCCATTTGAAGCAACCCTTACCTTATGATGTGGTTGTGATTGATGAAGCATCCATGTTGGATTTGAATCTTGCAACATTGTTGTTGGAAGCCATACCAGATCAATGTCGATTGATTTTATTGGGGGATGCCAATCAATTGGCGTCTGTTGATGTCGGTTCGGTACTTGCAGATTTAAGACAAGTAAAAGCACTCGACGAAAATCATGTCAATTTGGTTACCAGTCGAAGATTCAAAGCGGGTGCACTGATTGGCGAGTTAGCAGGTTTTATTCAAACGCCACGAGATGCTAAAACCCCACATCGGGAAGTCTTGGATTCATTGCAAAGCAACATTGTTCAAGCCACTGAAATTAAATCTGTTCCTCTTCTGAAAGAGATGTCAGATGTCGTGCAACTGGAGTATCTACCCGATCAGATCAATTCAGAGGCTTTACAGCATTATTATGAAAAACTGAGTTGGGGTTTTTATGCTTATTTTGGTGCTCTAAAAAAGTATATGGAGAGTGATGATCCAAATGCTGATGTTGAGCAAGTTATTCAAGCCTTTGACCAGTATCGTATATTAACTGCGATTCGGCATGGTGATTTTGGCTTAACTAAAATGAATAATGCGATGCAAAAGTCTTTACTGGATCAGCTGCCATTGTTAGTCAAACGAGGGGATTGGTATGTCGGCAGACCTGTAATGATGAGTTATAACGACTATCAAATAGGGCTCTCGAACGGTGATATTGGTCTTTGTTTTAAGCATCGAACCAATCCTGCCGAGTTTGAAGTTTATTTTCCAAGTTTAAATAAGTGGATTCCCGCGACTCGGTTACCTAAATCGATTGAAACAGCCTTTGCAATGACTATTCACAAATCTCAAGGCTCTGAATTTACACATACGGCAGTGGTCATGGATGAAGCATCGACAAAACTCCTTAGTCAAGAGCTTATTTATACCGCCGTGACGCGTGCGAAATCAGTGGTCAGTTTATTGGTAAATTCAAATGCTTTAGCCCAATCATTTCTCATAAAAACAACAAGATCGAGTGGTTTGGTAAAGAAAATTAATCACTTAATTTGATCAAATAAATGAAAACACTCTCAGTCTTGTAAGAAATAACGTACAAGGATTCGAGAAATTGACGCATAGAGCTTCCGCATTTTTTTTGCGATGATTGATCCTATAAACAGTTCAACACGGAATGTTGAATAAAATCGCATAATTAGAATAACTTAAAGTCGAGAGACTGCGAACTTACACTGACAGTAAGTAAATAAGAGGAAACTTACAGCCGCTAAGCCTTGTAGTTTTGGGAGAGACTACAGGGCTTTTTTATATCTGTTTATTTTTCAATTCAGGTACATTACTTACACTCTGTACGCATTTTCTTACATTAAGATACGAAAAATGCGACTTGTGTATCATTTTATTTGTGGCATAATGAGCACATAAGGAAATGCAGTATTAAGAACACGGAACGTATTCATAATAAGAGTGAACAATCACTGATAATAACGATATAGATAATATAACCATAATTAAAAGATAAGAACCTACAGCGCAGAAAAAGCCCTAAGAGAAATCTTAGGGCTTTTTCACTATTCACGTCTTTGTACATACTGAATCAATATGATTATTTTTCAAAAAAAAATAAAAGTTATTGATTAATTTATTTTTTTATTTATGGAGTAGTGATTTATTCTGAGTTTGTTGATCAGTTTTTTTTAAACCAGCTCTGTTTCATTTCGATCAGTACCAAATAAGGCACGACGTTTGTCTTTAGGAATTTTTGGGCATTGAGTTGATATTTGATACAGCACATTCGCTAAGGCTGGTAAATGTGTTCCTACAACAGCTTTACCCGTATTCAGCAATGCAACGCTAATATCTCGCTCAGGGTCAGCCCAACACAGGATATTTGAAAAACCTAGATGACCAAAAGCTTGCCCTGAATTTGGACCAAATATTCCAACAGGATTACTGCCCAACATCGGTCCAAGGGCGTAACGCATGGGTGCCAGTAAGTTACGATCAATGGAGGTTTTTGATGTTGGCAATGTTGAACGAAACACTGTTTCAGGGCTTAAAATTTGTTTGCCTTTATAATTTCCACCATTGAGCAACATTTCAAAAAAACGATTGGCTTGTTCTGCACTGGTATAAATATTTCCTGCGGGACAAACGGTATCCATAAAACGCGGATCATTGGTCACATCGACTGCAAGTTGTAAGCCACCACCCAGTACACGGTTCAGATAAAGATCTGTGCCTAATTTTGGATGCATGCCTGTTGGATAGTTGGTGGCGACCTGATCTCGGAACTCAGGCTTTAAACCATAATTAAAAAAATCCATTTCCATGGGTCTTTCAATATTCTCATGCAAAAACTGACGAATATCTTGTCCAGTTACACGCTCAACCAATTCACCTAAGATATAGCCAGCGGTTACAGCGTGATAAGCCAATTGATTGCCACTATAAGAAATAGGTTTAGCTGCATATAACAGTTTTAAAATCTGTTCACGGTCAAATAAAAGCTCAGGTGTAACTTCAGTTTCGATATTGGGGATACCCCCACGATGCGAGAGTAAATGGAAAATCGTGGCACGACGTTTACCATTGGCAGCAAACTCAGGAATATAATGGCTTACAGGGTCGAATAGATTGATTTTGCCTTGTTGATTGAGTAAATGAACCAACATCGCATTCACAATTTTAGAGGCAGAAAAAAGACAAATCGGTGTATCTGGATTGGCAATAACAGCATCATCAATCGATTGACTTTTTGTGACTGCATGCTGGTAACCAATACTGCGATTAATCATCACTTGGCCTTGGCGACGAATACATAAGCTGATCAGCGGATGATTACCTGATTTATAAAGTGATTCGACACTGTGCCAAATTTTTTGAACTTGTTGTTCTGTCATACCACCCATTTCGGCTGAAACTTCATGTTTAGTTTGGGTAATGCTGTTTAAATCTTGCGGGACATAATAAGTATTAGTTGAAAATAACTTCACGAAAATTCCATGCTATTTGTTTTTATTAAATTGGAGTGTGCGCTGAGTTTAAGCTTTTGTCAGTGTCTATAGCGCTCGTGGCCAGTGACATTTTTGCAAACAAGATCATTGAAGCAAGATAAGTGCGGATAACTTTGCAATCTGAGGGTAGTTCCTTTAAAATAGTTGACTGCTGTAGTGATGCACGGCAGTCAACTTGGCTTTGAAGAGTGAAGTTGATTTGTATCAAATACTTAACATATAAGCATCTCGGAGAAATCGAATGGCTTTAACAAATGCAGATCGCGCAGAGATCATCGCTAAATTCGCTCGCGCTGAAAACGACACTGGTTCACCAGAAGTTCAAGTAGCTCTTTTGACTGCACAAATCAATGATTTGCAAGGTCACTTTAAAGAACATAAACACGACCACCATAGCCGTCGCGGTTTGATCCGTATGGTTAACCAACGTCGTAAGCTTCTTGATTACCTTAAAGGTAAAGACGCTACTCGTTATGCTGCATTGATTGCTGCTTTAGGTTTACGTCGTTAATTCGATTAAACTTTTATTTTCGGACTATTGCATGTTACGTGCTGTAATACTGAAAACTAGAGTCTATCTAGCTTGGTCTAGATAATAGGGAAGGGGCGATGTTTCGCTCCTTCTTTGTGTCTTAAATTCATATTTTACGCGATATGAGTATTTTAATTGTCTAGTGAGGTCGGCTTCTAAGCTTTGTCATTTATAATCGAGCTCAGGGTTTCTGAGTTGTGAATGCCAAACCTTAGGGGTCTCCACTAGAAGAAAATCGGGAAACATAAAAATATGTCGATGTTTAATATTATTCGTAAAGAATTCCAATACGGTCAACACCAAGTTGTTTTAGAAACTGGTCGTGTTGCTCGTCAAGCCAATACTGTTGTGATCACAATGGGTGGAGTACAAGTTCTTGTTGCAATCGTAGCTCAGCCAAAAGCAAAAGCAGGTCAAGACTTTTTCCCATTGACTGTTAACTATCAAGAAAAACAATATGCAGCGGGTCGTATTCCAGGTGGGTATGGCAAGCGTGAAGGTCGTCAGTCTGAATCTGAAACGCTTATTTCACGTTTGATTGACCGTCCAATTCGTCCATTATTCCCAGAAGGTTTCTACAACGAAATCCAAGTAACAGCGACTGTTATTTCTTCTGATAAAACGATGGATGCTGATATTGCTGCAATGCTCGGTACTTCAGCTGCAATGTCAATTGCGGGTGTTCCATTCCGTGGTCCGATTGCAGGCGCACGTGTTGGTTTAATCAACGGTGAATACATTCTTAACCCGAACCACGAACAAATGAAAGAGTCTGATCTTGATCTTGTTGTTGCGGGTACTGAAGCTGCTGTACTTATGGTTGAATCTGAAGCGAAAGAGCTTTCAGAAGACCAAATGCTAGGTGCTGTGCTTTTCGGTCATGACGAAATGCAAATCGCGATTCAAGCGATTAAAGAATTTGCAGCAGCTGCGGGTGCAGTTGAATCAACTTGGGTTGCTCCAGTTAAAAATGAAGAACTTTTGGGTCAGTTAAAAGCTGCATTTGAAGCAAAAATCTCTGAAGCGTATACCATTGCTGTTAAGCAAGACCGTTATGCTGCATTAGATGCACTTCATGCCGAAGCTGTTGCTCAGTTCGTTCCAGAAAATGACGAAACGGGTATTGCTGCTGAAGTTGACGAATTATTCGAAGACCTTAAATACCGTACAGTTCGTGACAACATCTTGTCTGGTAAACCACGTATTGATGGTCGTGATACGAAAACTGTTCGTGCAATCGATGTTCAAGTGGGTGTATTAGACCGTGCTCACGGTTCTGCATTGTTTACACGTGGTGAAACTCAAGCGTTGGTTACAACGACTTTGGGTAATACTCGTGATGCGTTGATGGTTGATACGCTTGCTGGTACTAAAACTGATAACTTCATGCTTCATTATAACTTCCCTGCATACTCTGTAGGTGAAACTGGTCGTGAATCTGGTCCTAAACGTCGTGAAATCGGTCATGGTCGTTTGGCACGTCGTGGTGTTCAAGCGGTTCTTCCACCAGCTGATCGCTTCCCGTACGTGATTCGTATCGTATCTGACATCACTGAATCGAACGGTTCATCTTCAATGGCTTCTGTATGTGGTGCTTCATTGTCACTTATGGATGCAGGTGTTCCACTTAAAGCGCCAGTTGCGGGTATCGCAATGGGTCTAGTGAAAGAAGGTGAGCGTTTCGCAGTGCTTTCTGACATCTTAGGTGATGAAGATCACTTAGGTGATATGGACTTTAAAGTAGCAGGTTCTGCAAACGGTATTACTGCACTTCAAATGGACATCAAGATCGAAGGGATTACTGAAGAAATCATGGAAGCTGCATTGAACCAAGCTTATGCTGGTCGTATGCATATCTTGAATGAAATGAATCAAGTGATTTCACGCGCTCGCCCTGAAATTTCGATGCACGCGCCTACATTCCAAGTGATCAACATCAACCCTGATAAGATCCGTGATGTGATTGGTAAAGGTGGTGCGACGATTCGAGCGATCACTGAAGAAACTAAAGCTGCAATTGATATCGAAGATAACGGTACAGTTCGTGTATTTGGTGAAACTAAAGCTGCTGCTGCCGCTGCTGTTGCAAAAATCCAAGCACTGACTGCTGAAATCGAACCAGGTACAATCTACATGGGTAAAGTGATCCGTATCGTTGAATTCGGTGCGTTCGTCAACATCCTTCCTGGTACTGATGGTTTACTTCACATCTCTCAGATTTCAAACGAACGTGTTGCGAACGTAACGGATATCTTAACTGAAGGTCAAGAAATCAAAGTACAAGTGGCTGACGTAGACAACCGTGGTCGTATTAAATTAACAATGAAAGACATTGAACAAGCTTAATCCCTTGATCTGTTTACACTGTTATTGAAAAAAGCCTGCATCAAGCAGGCTTTTTTTATGGCATGATTTCGCCTAAGACTTACTCGAATATTCCTGACAACGTCACTATGCAAACTTATTATTTTTATCAGCATCAGACTGAACATTATATTTATGTGACTAAAACAAAAATACAGGATCAAGAGCCTGAATTTATTTGGGTGGATTGTTTACGCTCAGATGTCATCAATCGATCTGAGGAATGGAATAAAGACATTCATCAGCGTACGTCACTCGTTCTAAATGAATTTCATATCCGCGATATTCTAAATTTAGAACATCCATGTGTATTCGATACCATGGACGATTATGATTTACTCATTTTTAGAAAACTCATTACGCCTGAAGATAAAGTCATGATCAGTGACCAAGCTTTAGAAAAGCATGAAAGTCTTTTCGGCTTATCGACCACGCCAACCAGTTTTATTATTAATCCGCAAGTTTTAGTCACGATTCGTGAACAAGGCAATAAAGCGATCGAAAACTTTATCGCTCGGATTGAAACAATTGTGTGTCGTGCAATAGAAGAGCAGAACAAGCCTCGAAAGTTGGCGATAACACCAATAGATCTTACGCTTCGATTATTGAACACCATGGTTGATGGATATTTAGATCTGAGAGTGCCTTTAACAGCACGAGTGGAATATTGGCAGCAACAACTATTGCAGGGGCATCGTCGTTTTACTCAATGGAATCAGCTCTTACAAGAAAACATGGCATTTCAACAAGTTGAAAATATTTGTGAAGAGCAAATTGAAACTCTACAAGAACTTCGTGATGAAATCGTAGATAACTATCCGCATTTGAAAGGCAAAAAACAGGCTGAAAAGCAAGATTTGGTTTTGGTTCGTGTTGACGATTTAGTCAGTCATATTGAGCGTATTCAAAAACATACGACTCGATTAGGAAATTCGATTCAGGCGGCGATTGATTTGCACTTTTCAGCAGTCGCCAATCAAACCAATGAAAATATGCGGATTCTCGCTATCATTACTGCGATTTTTGCACCATTAACGTTGCTCACAGGTATTTACGGAATGAACTTTGCCGCTATTCCGGGACTGCATGATCCAAAAGGATTCTGGATCATGATCGGCATTATGTTGTTAACCACTATTGTACTCATTATCTTCTTCTATCGCAGACATTTGGTGGGTCGTGGTGAACGTAGTGTGATGGATATGTTAGCCCAACAACATAAGGATCAACATGTAAACTTTTTCTGGTTTTTAGACTATGAACCGATTAAAAAAACCATGAAAGAAGTTGAAAAAATCACACGATTCAAATAATCGACGATAATCGAATCATTTAAATTGGACTCTGAACAGAGGTTGCTTTTAAAATCTGATAAAGATGGTCCTTCAACTTTAATTTTTTACGTTTTAATAGTTCGATGTCATCATTGATATTGATCAGATTCACAGGATCTTGTTCAAGCTGTGTGATCTGACGATTCAATTCATCATGATCTTCCATCAGTCGTGCAAAATGGACATCTTCATTGGCCAATTTTTGCATTAAATCCCGATATTCAGGGAACATATTTTTTAGTTTTTTATTCAAATTTTTGCTGTTCATATCGCTGTCATTACCTCATTCAAAGAATCAATCATAGAGCATGGATCAAGCACTGATTTTAAAAAAATCAGATGTGTCTAGCTGGTGGTGATCAGCTATGGGTCATTTGTACGTGTTTAACTTCTTTACGCAATTGCTGAACTTCATCGATCAAATCTAACATCATGGCGACCGCAGAAAGACTGGCATCGAAATCACGCTGTAGGCGATAAGCACGGCGTGCACGCGATAATTCATCACCAAAAAATTGATGAATGCGTGTTTCCGAGCGAGCAGGGAGGATTTCATATTCCAAAAGTTGTAGAACCCATTCAGGGCTTTGTCCACATGCTTGGGCAAAATGGGTTAAATCGAAAATATAATGTTCATCGACAATTTCAGCTTCTAAACATCCATCTTTAATGACTTCACGATAATGAATAGTGGTCATGATTACTCTCCTTAATTCGATCTCGGATTAAAGTGTGAAAATGCTTGGGCAAAATCCTGATAAGCATTGATCTGCTGTTCGGTTTCAGCTTTCGGATAAACGATATTCAGAACCAAATAAAGATGCCCCGGTGTTTTAGAAGGAATACCTTTGTCTTTTAGGCGTAACTGTTTTCCATAGACAGTATTTTTAGGAATGCTGACTTTTACTTTTCCAGAAGGGGTCATTACTTCAATGTCTTGACCGAGTGCCGCTTCCCAAGGGCTAATATTAATATTGTAATAAATGTCAGCACCTTCAACTCGAATTTGATCAGTATTGATATATTGAATTTCAATATATAAATCACCTGCTTCACCGCCTTGAATGCCTGCTTGACCTTGCTTGGCTAAACGGATTTGTTGACCTTCTTTCATGCCTTTGGGGATTTTGACTTGGAGTGTTTTTCGCTGAACTTCAGGTTTACCGTAAGCGTTGTATGTTGGAATTTGAAGGGTGATGGTTTGTGTTGCTCCTTCGAAAGCCACACTCAGATCCACTTCTATGCGCGCATGTTGGTCTTCGCCTTTGAAGCTAAATTGTTGTGATTGGCGTTCATAGTGTGATTGTGAACCACCAGATTGATATCGACCACCACCAAAGCCTTGACCAAAACGACCAAATAAATCTTCAAAGCCTGAAAAATCGTGAGATTGATTGGAGCTGTCAGACGAATAAGATGCGCCGCCTTGGTTGAACTGATCAAAACCTTGAGGATGATCAAGTTCGAAATCATATTGTTTCTTCTTTTCGTCATTACTCAGAACATCGTAGGCCACATTAATCGCCTGCATTTTTTCTTCTGCATCCGTTTCTTTACTGACATCAGGATGATATTGACGCGCAAGTTTACGATACGCTTTTTTGATATCCTGTGGACTTGCATCTCGTGAAACGCCGAGTTCTTCGTAATAGCTTTTTGCCATAATTTATCTATTTTTTTTGATCAAGTTTTATTCATTATTAGCTGAGTTTGCTGTACTACAGTATTATTTCTTGGTGTTTAATTGTTTCTAATTTTTTCAATACGCTGATCTGACCTCAATGTCATTCATATTCCTTCCATTTCCCAGAAAATCATTTGCAAATAACGTGCTGATAGATCAAATGCTCAGCAACAATCCTTATAATTTTTTCGTCTCAAATCTCCTGTCGTTATTCTTGATAAAAAAATGAGTAAGACCATGCTTACTCATTTTTGTACAGAATACAATCAAATTTTGATGAATTGTATATTTAAGTTATTGTTTAAATTAACTTAAATGTTCGCCAAATAAACCTAAAGCTTCTTCTGCTGTAAAGCTATAGCGAGTATTGCAGAATTGGCAATCCATGGTAATGGGATTTTGTTCTTCCAGTGTCTCTTTGACAGACTCTACACCGATTTGTTCAAGTGCAGTAGCACAACGTTCTTTTGAACAAGTACAACCGAAGTAAAGTTTTTCAACTTCAGGAAGGCGGACTTCTTCTTCGTTATATAAACGATAAAGAATTTCTTGTGCATCCAATTGCGTCAATTCATCTGCTTTTAAGGTTTCTGTCAGCATGGTGAGGCGTGGCCAAATATCTTCATCAACGCGTTGTTGCTCTTCTTCATTATTACGGGGTAATAATTGAATCAATAGGCCACCAGCACGTTGAGCAGAACTTGCCAAAACAATACGCGTCGGAATCTGTGCAGACAAATCGTAATATTGCATTAGGCATTTTGCTAAGTTCGGCTGATCTAAAGGCACGATCCCTTGATAACGCTCACCAAGCTCAGGCTCAATATTTATAAACAGCACAGGGCTGACGAGCGTATTCAGTACTGTACTGCTATTTTCAGCAGTATTAAAATGAGGATCTGCCTCATAATCAGCCAGAGCACGCACTTCGCCGTTATGATCACATTCAGCCATCGCCCATTTCAACGTGCCCGATGCTTGAATTTGGAGGCTAATACGTCCTTTAATTTTAAGCGTACTTGCAAGGAGTGCGGTCGCAGTTAACATTTCACCCAAAAGGACTTGGATGGCAGGTGCATAATCACGCTGAGACAAAATAGTTTGTAATGCTTCTTCTAGATGAACGACTTCACCACGAACAGGACTGTTTTCAATATAAAAACGTTGACGTAAATCTGACATAAAATTCTCCAAATCCCTGCTTAGATGGTGACGAAATTGTAAATCACAAGTTAATTTTCTTCATCACGACAGACATTAATTTGATCTTGGGGAGGATGGTCTCGAGTACCTGTGAATTTAGACGCGTCGGCATGATATCTATAGACATCGGGTCCAAGCGCTAAAGTCGAATGATGCTCATGAAGGTTCTTTGAATCACTTTCAAAAATATGTTCCAACTCTGCAATAAAGCCACGATAGCTTTCATACACTTTCTGTTCATCCGTGTATATTCGCTGCTGTTCTGCAATCAGTTTCTCATCATAGTCACGGAACAGCTCAATGCTTTCTCGTGCTTGTTCTTCAGGAATATCCAATAAACATAATGTTCGATATGCCATGCCGAGCGATGATAAATAGGTTTCACGCCAAATGTATTCAATACCTAAATCTTTGAGCAGATGCATATGATAGCGGTCACGTGCACGTACGATTAACATCAGACTTGGATAGTTCAATCGAAGGTGTCGTGCCACATTCATAGAGACTTCTACATCATCAATTGCCAATACAAAGACTTTGGCATTAAGGATGCCTGCGGAGCGTAATAGCTCTGGTTGAGTGGCATCTCCATAGTATAGCTTACCGCCGTATTTTCGAACAAAATCGATCCGTTCTAAATTGTTATCAATTGCGGTAAAGGGTAGGCGATGCATATGTGCCAAACGAGCAATAATTTGTCCAACTCGACCAAAACCTGCAATGATCATATGTGGATGTTCATCTGGAACATCATCATACTCTGGGGCTTCCGTCTGTTGATCTAAACGCGGAACTAACCATTTAGTCACGATCCAAAATAGAATAGGCGTCAACGCCATAGAAACCGTCACGATCAAAGTCACAGGGTTCATAATGGCATCGCTAATCACTTTCTCACTTTTTGCAACCGCAATAATGACATAAGCAAACTCCCCTCCTTGGGCTAAACACACAGCGGTTAAAACACTTTGTTTCCAGTTGTATTGATAATATCGTGCAATCCCAAGCATGATGAGCGCTTTCAATAACATCAATAACAAAGCACCACCAATAATAATCAGAGGCTCTTCGACAATTAATGCTAAAGGTGTGGTCATCCCAACCGTCATAAAGAATAGACCGAGTAATAACCCTTTAAATGGGGTAATACTGGCTTCTAACTCATGTCTAAACTCAGAATCTGCTAAAAGCACACCGGTTAAAAATGCGCCTAAAGTTGTGCTGATGCCGAGTACATCCATCAGTACGACGACAGCCAGTACAATAAATAAGCCTGCGGCCGTCACCAGTTCAGTTGCACCACTTTTGACAATGAATCTAAAGAAAGGTCGCATGACGTAGCGGCTAAATAAAAATAAACCTGTAAATGTGGCAACAATGGCGGCAAAGTAAGCAATACCGTGATGCGTCGATTCTGTGCCAGCCAAGAGAGGAATAATCGCAAGCAGTGGAATCGCGGCGATATCCTGAAGCAGTAAAATTGAAAAAGACTGCTGACCATAGGTGGTATTGAGCTGTTGTTTTTCTGAAAGAAGTTGTAGGACGAAGGCTGTTGAAGACAGCGCCAGTGCAAAGCCAATCACAAAGCTGGCACTTAAGCTTTGTTGAAACAGCAACCAAATCGTTGCCATCAAGATCACGCCTGTAATGATGACTTGTGAACTACCAATGACAAAAATTGAACGTCGCATTTGCCACAACCGTTGTGGACGCAGCTCAAGACCAATCAGAAACATCAATAAAATCACACCGAATTCAGCTAAGTGCGAAATGGCAGTGGTGTCTTGAGCAATATTAAATGCACTTGGCCCAAGCAAAATGCCTGTAAAAAGATAGCCCAGTACGGTTGCAACGCCGAATCTTTTTCCAAGTGGAACAAGAATTAATACAGCGCCTAAGAAAATCGTTATTTGAAGCAAAAGCGACATCGGCTCTTCCTAAGCATCATCATGATTGGTCTTTAGAAATTGTAATCTTGAAAAGTATGCATGTGTATGAAAATTTGTGTGATTCATTTTTATTGAACTCATGTAAATAATAATGATGATTTACATATGATTTAGCCATCTCTATGAAACTAACTCAGTTCTTGTGGATCGACATCAATGGTCAGTTTCATTATAGATGGCTTGTAGAATAAAACGTGTTGCCACCATTCACGAACGTAAAAGTGTAGTTTGGCACGGTCACCCGATAATAAAACCACATGTGCTTGGAAGCGACCTGCCTTACGTTCCATCGGTGCTGGAATGGGTCCCCAGATATCAATCAAATCACCTGAATGCTGACGTAAAAGTTGAGTCATTTCGTTCAAGAATTTTTGATTCTCTTCTTGGCTTTTAGATTCACAGCGGAGCATGACTGCATAACGATAGGGTGGAAGCAGTGCAATCTCACGATCATGCAAAGTTTCTTTAGCAAAGGCTCGATAGTCTTTGGTGATTAAAGTATTTAATAAAGGATGATCAGGTCGGAGCGTTTGTAAAAAAACTTCCCCTTTTTTGTCACCACGACCTGCACGACCTGCCACTTGAATAATGAGCTGAGCGGTGCGTTCCGTGGCACGAAAATCGACACTGAGTAAGCCTGAATCGATATCTAGAATCGCAACTAACGTGACATAAGGAAAATGATGACCTTTCGCGAGCATTTGTGTGCCCAATAAAATCATGGGTTCACTTTTGTGGATTTGATCGTAGATTTTTTGCCAACTTCCGACACGACTGGTGGAGTCACGATCGACACGAACAATATTTTGATTGGGAAAAAGCTCATTCAGACTTTCTTCAACCTTTGCTGTTCCCATGCCGATTGGCTTTAAAGTGCTTTGATTGCATTGAGGACAGGCATCAGGAAGTCGGTTGATTGTTCCGCAATGGTGACAGTGTAAATGCTCGTACGGTTTCTTATGCAGAGTAAAGTGTGCATCGCAATGAGGGCAACTGGCTTGCCATGCACAGCTTTCACAAATTAGAACAGGGGCGTAACCACGTCGATTTAAAAAGATAAGGACTTGTTCTTTCTTGTCCAGTCGCGCTTGAATTTCTTTAATCAGGGTTTCACTGATGCCATGCTGCTTTTTCGCAATTTTGAGATCAATCAAATGCATTTTAGGCATGATGGCACCGCCTGCACGGTGATTTAATTCTAAATGCGTTAATTTACCCTGTTCGGTAAGATGAAAACTATCAATACTTGGGGTCGCTGAACCCAACACAATCGGGCATTTTTGCAGATGTGCACGATACATTGCGACATCGCGTGCATGATAGCGAAAGCCCTCATGCTGTTTAAACGATAAATCATGTTCTTCATCTAGAATGATCAGCCCCAAATTTGGCATCGGGGTGAAGAGCGCTGAACGTGTACCAATAATAATCGACGCTTTGCCAGTCTGTGCATGTTGCCATGCTTGAAGACGCTTACTGTCGTTCAGACCTGAATGAAGTAAGGCGATGTTGCAATGAAAACGGGACTGAAAACGGCTGATGGTTTGTGGGGTCAGGCCAATTTCAGGCACTAAAACCAGCACTTGTTTGCCTTGTTTTAAAACCTCATACATGGCCTGCAAATAAACTTCTGTTTTACCACTGCCTGTTAAGCCATCGAGTAGAAAGGCCTGATATTTTTTTAAGGATTTAACAATACTTTGAATCGCAACTTTTTGCTCTTTATTGGCGGTTAACGGCATTTGAGCCAGTTGCACAGGTTCTGGTGTGAAATCTTGTGGTTCAAGCTCACATTGGATAATGCCTTTTTTTTCGATTGCTTTGAGTGTCGCTGTTTCCACACCACTCAAATTTAATATGGTCTCCGCCGTTCCATATGGATGTAGTTTTAAAATTTTATAAGCATCTTGTTGTTTTAGGGAGCGTTTGAGTTTGTCTTGCGCATCTGGATCAATGATTTTCCAATTCAATGCGAGCAGGTTGTATGGCTTACCTTGACGTAATAAAGTCGGAATCGCACTATGCATGACTTCGCCAATCGGAAATTGATAATAAGACGCTGACCATTTCACTAAATTTAAAACTTGATCATCTAAAATGGCATGATCATCCAAAAGTTTGGTAATGGCTTTAAGTTTAAATCGGGGATCAAGCGGTGCATCCAGAGGCAATTTTTCTGTGATTAAACCCACGAGATTTTGTCTGCCAAAAGAGACAGAAACACGAGCCCCTATAGCCGCTTGATCATACTGTTCAGCAGAGACTTGGTAGTCAAAACAATCATAAAGATGCACAGGCACTGCGACGCGAATGCGATAGATGGCTGGGCTTATTTCTGTTGTATTTGACATAAATAGAGTATAACTCGCTGAGTTAAAATTGATCGTTAAGCTGAAAGGCTTATGTTAAAGTAAATGATCATTTGTAAAGATTGAATATGAATGATTTTAGTGGTCTGACGCAATACCGAAGACAAATTAATTGGACATACTAGAGCATTATAATGCCTGCATATCAATATACCGCTGTAGATGAATCAGGGAAACAGCAGAAAGGCGTGCTAGAAGGTGATTCAGCACGGCAAATTCGGCAACAACTCAGGGACAAACAATGGATCCCAATTCATGTTGATGCTGTTGAATCGAAAGATAAACAACAATCCACAAGCATCTTTCGTAAAAAATTTACAGCCTATGATTTGGCATTGATGACACGTCAACTGTCAGTTTTAGTTGCAGCAGGTATTCCACTTGAAGAAGCCTTGCATGCGGTAACCAAACAAAATGAAAAAGCGCATATTAAAAATTTGATGGCCTCTGTCCGTTCAAAGGTGATGGAAGGGCATTCCTTAGCTCAAGCGATGCAGCAGTCGAGTAGTTTTCCTGATCTCTATATTGCAACGATTGCAGCAGGAGAGCGTTCAGGTCATTTGGATTTAATCTTAGATCAGTTAGCCGACTACACTGAAAACCGTTTCGCGATGCAAAAGAAAATTCAAGCGGCAATGGTCTATCCGATTATTTTGATGTTGATGTCATTTGCTATTGTGATGGGGCTGATGACTTATGTGGTTCCAGACATTGTCAAAACCTTTGATCAAAATAAAGATGCTTTGCCTTGGATCACGGTTGCCTTAATGAAATCAAGTGACTTTATTCGACAGGCTTGGCCATTTATGTTGGTATTTTCAGGTCTTGGTATTTTCCTATTGATCCGTTTTTTAAGAACATCGGCAGGACACTATGCTTTTGATCGCTTAACGTTGAAATTACCACTCTTTGGAAAGCTCTCAAAGGGGATTAATGCGGCACGTTTTTCCAGTACTTTATCTATTTTGACTCAATCAGGTGTACCTTTGGTCGATGCATTAAAAATTGGTGCTGCGGTCAGTAATAATTGGGTTATTCGGGATGCAGTCAATGTTGCAGCGGAAAAAGTCACGGAAGGTGGTAACTTAGGAACGCAGTTAGAACGTTGTGGTTATTTCCCCCCGATGATGGTGCAAATGATCAAAAGTGGTGAAACATCGGGAGAACTCGATCGAATGCTAGATCGAGCTTCAATCATGCAGGATCGTGAAGTCACAACCTTGATTTCTACACTCTTGGCGCTACTTGAACCTTTAATGCTGGTATTGATGGCAGGAATAGTCTTAGTGATTGTGATCGCAGTGATGTTGCCAATCGTCAATATGAATAATATGATTTAATCAATTCGCAATGGATATGTGCCAATATTGAATAATAGATAGAAGTTTTGATTGAAAGACTGATGAAAAGAATCATTGAAGAATTTGACGTTATATAGAGAGAAATTGAATGCAATACAAAGCGATGCAAGGTAAGCAATCAGGTTTTACTTTAATTGAAGTGATGGTTGTGATTGTGATTTTAGGTGTTTTAGCGGCACTGATTGTACCAAACGTCATGGGACGTGGTGAAAAAGCCAAAGTCGATACCACCTTGATCACCTTAAAAGGGGTAGCGGGTGCATTGGATCAATACAAATTAGACAATAACCAATATCCGTCTATGCAAGATGGTGGTTTGGATGCATTAGTCAATCAACCTGCATCTGCAAAAAATTGGTTGCCAGGCGGTTATGTCAAAGGTGGATATCCAAAAGACAGTTGGGATAACGACCTGCAATATGTCATTCCAGGTTCTGAAGGACGTACCTTTGATTTATATTCTTTTGGTGCGGATGGTAAGCAAGGTGGTGAAGGAAATGATGCAGATATTTTCTATACACCTTAATTGAAAATCATTCTGATTTACTTGGCATGGAAATAATCACTTCATTTGATCGAATTAATAAATACCAAATGAAGTGATAATGTTTATCATTTAATTTAAAAATATAAATAATTGATTTTTATTGAAATTAAAATAATATCTACCTGAGAGTTATAATAAGAATCACTCCCATATTTAATAGTTACAACAAAATTAAAATATGGATAAATATAGACTTTTTATTTTTTAAAATCCTTGCATAATAGATCGTAATATATAGGAATTTGATGGAGGGGGTTAAATGAAAGCATTATTTATCGCAGATGAAATCAATCAATTTCATTGGTCAATGCTAAAATCCGTTCTATTGATTCTTAGCTTATTACCACTGAGCCAATTTTTTATCAGCTTGTGGCAGCACACAGATGGCAGTAGCCAAATCATGGTGGGATTTATGGCGATTAGTGTGTTTAGCGCGATCTCTATAATCAGCTTTTGTAGTGCTTTGAATGCAAGTGTGATGAATATTCAGCAAGATGAACAACCTGCTGCATTTGAACAGGCGGTCGTAAAACTTTATCGTTATGTGCCAATGTTAAGTTTGGCTGTGATGATGTCTTATTTAGCAACTCAGTTCTAATGACATATTTTAAAGTTGCTTCTATTGCGAAAAGGATGAGTTTAAAAAGATTTTGCTAAAGCTCATGCAAAAACCCGAAGATTAATCTTCGGGTTTTCTATTGGTTTATGTTTTATTTCAGCGGATCGATTAACGTCTTGATTTAAATGAAACGTCAACTTTACGTGGACGGTAAATCCAACCGATTGCTAAAAGTAATGATGAGAAGATCAGGATAGGCCAATCACTTAAACGATTGTATAACGTCCGACCTTGCATCGCAGGTAAATCGCCACGTAGAACCGCTCTTTCATCCATAGGGGCTTGTTTAACAATATGCCCGTGATGGTTAATAAATGCCGTCACGCCTGTATTGGTTGCACGAATAAACCAACGACCATTTTCTTTAGCGCGCATTTGAACCATTTGTAAGTGTTGTAACGGCCCCGCTGTCCCTTTAAACCACGCATCATTTGAAACGGTGACGAGGAAATCGCTGTTCGTTGCATTGCGACGCGTTAAGTTCGGATAAGCCACTTCGTAGCAAATGGCCGCCGCTAAATTTCTGCCTTTAATTGAAAAGGGTTGCTGATTACGATCACCGCGTGAAAAACCACTCATGGATGGATCATTTTGAAGGGCAGGAAGCACCCAGCTTAAAAAACCAGACAGGGGAATGTATTCACCAAAAGGCACTAAACGTTGCTTTTTATACAAACCAGACGCATCACTGCCAGATGCCATCATGGCGTTGTAATACATGGGATACCCTTGTTGTTGAGACTCTTCAAGATCCCAATAGGGGATGCCTGTCACCCAAGCGGTATCCGTGGTTTTGCCTTGTTGATCAAGCGCTTTCAAAAATGGTTCAATGTCCGTTTGGAACAGTGGGATAGATGATTCAGGCCAAACAATAAGATCACGTCCCCATTCACTACGACTGAGCTCGGCGTAGATTTCCAAAGTTTTAACTTGGTATTCAGTCAGCCATTTTAAATCTTGCGGAATGTTGCCTTGAATTAAAGAGACTGAAAGTGGTTTTTCAGCTTTTTCTTCCACAAATTGAATAAAAGAGACTGCCCACGCACCAACAATTAAAAAGAGTGAAATGAATGCCCATGCATATTTTTTTCGCAGTATTTCAACCAATGCACATGCCAATAAAATAACCACAAAAGACACGGCATAAACACCAAAAAGCGGTGCGTAGTTATCGAGTAAGCGTTCGGTAAATGCATATCCTGCGAACAGCCAAGGAAAACCTGTAAATACCCATGTTTTTGCCCATTCAAAGAGCACCCAAATTGGCGCAAAAGTCAGCGGTGTTTCTGGGAAGAAACGTCGGTATAACCAAGTTTGAAATGCGGTAAATAGACCCATCAAAAGTGCCATGAGGACAATCATCAACACACTTAAAAATGCATGGGTATCGCCGTAGACATGGATTGAGGTATAAAGCCAAAAAGCACCGACAAACCAAAGACCAAAGCCATAAGACAGACCAATGGCAAAAGCTTGCTTCGCTGTTTTTTGCTGCAAAACAGCATAGAGCAAAGCTGGAGAAAGAATGGCTAACCACCACCAATGAAAGGGTGCTAATGCAAAACTAAAGATTGCCCCTGATATCAGGGCAATCAATAGTGGAAAAATAAAAGGAAGTGGTTTTTGTTGTTTTGAAGAATTTAACTGTTTGTCAAAAAAAGCGCTCATTTACGTACGGCTCGAATCAGATGAATAGTGCGGGCATCTGCTTCGATAATGGTGAATTCCCAATTATCGAGTTCAATCACTTGCCCTTGTAGATCACTTACAAGACCAATTTCTTGAAGCAACAGACCGCCCATAGTCTCTACTTCATCATCAGAAAAATCAGCATCTAAAATATTGTTGAAATGTTCAATTGGTGTAAGTGCCTGAACCATCCACGTATTTGCTGTTTCAGGAGATTGATCGGGAATAATATAGTTGGCTTCTTCATCGGTATTGTCATGCTCATCTTCGATTTCACCGACAATTTCTTCCAAAATATCTTCTAAAGTGACCAATCCAGAGGTTGTGCCATATTCATCAATCACAATGGCAATATGGGTCTGCGTATTTTTCAACATACGGAGTACTTGGTCAGAGCGAGCGCTTTCTGGAACGAAAATAGGTTGGCGCATGAGGGCATGCACAGTGATGGTTGAATCACGGTGACTTAAAAATGGCAGAAGATCTTTAGCCAGTAAAATACCCACCACATTATCAGGCTGATCTGTTGAGAAAACAGGGAAGCGTGAGTGAGCTGATTCAATTAAAACGGGCAATATATCAAGAAGATCATCATCTTCCTGTAAGCTGACCATTGAAGTGCGTGGAGTCATCACTTCACGAATTTTAGTTGCTGGAAGTTCAAAAATACCTTCAAGCATTGCAACGGTATCTGGCTCAAGTAATCGACGAGAATCTTGTACGATTTTTAATAGTTCATCTCGGGTTTCTGGCGCTGTACCTAACCATTTGCGTAAACCGCGCATACCCCATGATGTACCTGACTCATCTTGCATGATCTTTCCTGAAGACTCTTGAAATAAAAATAATATTTTTATCATACCTTAGAAAAAAAAGAAGTCTATGCATAAACTTGAACAGTAGTCGGAATGATTCAATTGCTTTGAAAAGCAAGGTTCATTTCAAGTACACAATAAACTCAGTTTAGAAAAGTACATGATTCATAATAAAAAATCTTTAGTTAAATGACTTAGGAGAGAAAGCATATCGAAATAAGTTTATCGATGAATATGTGGTTCATTCACTTAACAGTTTGCATGCTTTTATTGAGTACTATGGAAATAGAAAATTTTCATAATTCATCAAAATTTATTTTTAAACTCAATATTGCAGAAACTGATCAGCTGTAAATTGATGGAGTGGTTGTAGTGTTAGGCTATGTTAGAATAGTTTGATTTTTAATTTGAGTGAAACCATGACAGATTCAAATGCTACGCCTGCCATTCAAATCAATACACGTGGTTTACGTTGCCCTGAACCCGTGATGATGTTACATCAAGCGATTCGAAAATCTAAATCGGGTGACATTGTTGAAGTTTTTGCTACAGATAATTCTACATCGTGGGATATCCCAAAATTTTGTATGCATTTGGGACATGAATTGCTCCTTCAAGAAGAGTGCTTAGATGTTGATGGAAATAAGGAATTTCATTACTTGGTTAAGAAGGGATAATCAAATTATTTGTTATTGAGAAAAGGCACTCTTGAGATGGAAGAATAACCCAATCAAAATAAGGGTTGGTTGGCTTTTTAAATTTATTGATCTAATCAATTTACATAAAACTCTTAATTTTTAAACTAGTTCTCTTATTTTTTGTTTATAATAACCTCAAAATATTTTAATAATAATTAATTTGGCTAATGAATAGTTTTTTAAACAACATTAATAGCGTTTTAGATGGTTTGGGTATTGGCGTAAAAAAACGAGCAATACACGTACAATTCTCCAATCCAAGCTTAAATCAAGAAGTCTTTCTGCAACGCATAGACGGGCAACACACGCTGAATGAAGGCATCCAAGCAGAACTGATCTGCCTATCCACCAATGCCACCATCTCCCTCAAAGCATTTATTGGTTGCCAAGTCGCTGTGGACCAAGTCACCGATCAAGGCAAACTGTTCCGTACCACAGGCATTATCACCGAAGCAGCCCAAGGGCAAAGTGACGGTTCACTGACCCTGTACAAACTCAATTTAGCAGATGCAACCGCACTGTGGCACAAACGCCGCAACAGTCGCGTGTTTATGAACAAATCTGCTGTAGATGTCATTGAAACCCTGTTCCAAGAATGGCAAAACAAAAGCCCACTGTTTGCCTCAAGTCTCAGTCTTGATCTGAGTGGACTGAAACAACAATACGACGTCCGTCCCTTCATCATGCAAAGCAACGAAACGGATTACGACTTCCTGACCCGCCTCATGCGCAGTGAAGGCATCAACTGGCTAGTGGACGAAGCACAACACCAAGTGCCGGCATCCACAAGCCCGATCGAAGCGCAAAAACTCCGCCTGATTGACGACAACAGTCAATACCAAGCACTGGAACGCAGAAACATCCGCTTCCACCGCAGCAGTGCCACCGAAAAACAAGACAGCATCACCAGCTTTATCGGACAACGCAGCATCCAACCGACCGCAGTCCACGTGCAACGCTGGCAAGCCGATGTGCTGGAACAAGAAGAAGGCGCAGGTACAGTCCAAAGCAAACACCAACACAGCAGCAACCAAGACAATGCCAGTCTCGCACTCGAACAAGCCTGGCACTTCAGCCCAGCGTGGATGCAAGACCTCAAAGGCGAAGACCAAGCCACAGCCTCAGGCAACAGCCAGATCGAAAAGCTGAACCAAAACCTCAGCAACTACTATGATACCCAAAGCAAACAATTCATTGCCAGCTCCACCGTACGTGATACCCAAGTCGGTTACTGGTTCGAACTCAACGAACACCCAGAGATCGACCAACACAGCGGATCAGACAAAGAATTCCTGATCACAGGCAAACAATACTACAACCAGAACAACCTACCCAAAGACCTGACCGATCAAATCAACCAACTGATCAAACAGAGCAATTGGAACAGCAACTTCAAACGCGAACACCACCAAGAAGAACGCCAAGGCAACAGCCTGATCTTGCAACGACGCAATATCCCGACAGTTCCAGAATACAATCCACTGCAACACCGCCCAGCAGCACACCCGCAACGTGCCAAAGTGGTAGGGCCAGAAGGCGAAGAAATCCATGTCGATGAATGGGGACGCATCAAAGTCCGCTTCCTATTCTCGAGACAAGAAGATAACCAAGCCGATGGAGGCGCAGGATCAAACAACAACGATACCGACTCCGCATGGGTCGATGTACTCACCCCATGGGCGGGCGAAGGCTATGGCGCACGCTTCCTACCCCGTATCAACGAAATTGTGGTCATCGACTTCTTTGACGGCAACATCGACCGACCCTTTGTGATCGGACGCATCCATGAGGCGCAGCGCAGTCCAACCCAATTTGATATAAAGGGCCAACTGCCTGACACCAAAAAGCTCGCAGGGATCCGTTCCAAAGAAGTCGGCGGTGCAGGCTATGGACAACTGCGCTTTGATGACAGCACCGGGCAAATCAGCACCCAACTGCAAAACAGCCATGGTGCAAGTCAGCTGAACCTCGGTAACCTCAGCCATCCCAAAGAGACAGAGACCAGTGAAGGACGCGGCGAAGGCTTTGAACTGAGAACCGATCAATGGGGTGCGGTACGGGCAGGTCAAGGCTTATTGCTAAGCACACACGCCCAAGGCGAAGCCAGTGGCAATCACCTCGATGCCAATGAAGCCAAGAGTCAGCTTGAAAGTAGCTTAAACAACTCAAAAGCCTTAAGTGAAGTGGCGAAGAATCAGCAGACGGATCCTTTAGAGAACCTAGATCAATTAAAAGCCTTTGTTTCTCAGCTTGAATCTGATTCATCAGAGGGCGGTAAGAGCAAGGCTGATGCTTTTAAATCTGCGCTGATGTTATTGGCATCGCCAAATAGTATTGCATTGGCATCCAATGAAGATATTCATTTATCGGCAGAACGTTACTTAAATTTAAATGCGAGTGACAGTATTAATCTCAGTACGCAAAAGTCTTTGATTGGACATGCACAATCTAAAATTAGTTTATTTGCGGCGCAAGAAGGGGCAAGGCTTTATGCAGGTAAAGGGAAAATTGAGATTCAAGCACAAAGTGATGGTGCTGACTTGATCGCTCGTAAAGGGATTCAAATCATTTCTACAGAAGATAAGATTGAAATTAAAGCTAGCAAAAAAATTGTGTTAATTGCAGGTGGGTCGCAGATTGAGATTAGTAGCAGTGGTGTCTTGCCGACGACAAGTGGGAAGTTTGAAGTGAAGGCGGGGCAGCATTTGTTTACTTCGAGACAAGATGTTTCACATAAATTTAAAGCACTACCTGAACTAAATCTTGAAAAAGTAATTTCAGGTAAATTTTGGTTTTCTGGATAATAATTAGATGTATAGAATCGTTCCACCAATAGCTAATATAAGCAATTCAAAAAAGTTAACTATTCAAGATATGTTTAATAGTGGCGGCCAAGATAACTTTTTAATTGGTAAAAATAAAATGTTACACGGCGGTGTACATTTGAAAGGTTCAAATAGTCAGAATTATGTACAAGCGATCGCTGATGGTAAGATTATTGCTTATAAAATAGATTCTACTTACAAAAAATACAATCCTGATCCTAAAAATTCATCTTTGCAATTAGAGTTTTCTAGTAGTTTTATTCTCATTGAGCATAATTTTGAATATTCCACTGATCTAGAAATTACAAATGTATTTCGAGGGTATAAATTTTATAGCTTATATATGCATTTAGCGCCAAAAACAGATTATTTTGATGGCAATGGAGTAAAAAATAGCAAAAAAATTCCTTATCTTTTTTCAATGAAACAAAATTCAGCTGTTTTAAAGATACATAATGGAATGTTAACGATTGGAGAAAAAATAGATTTTGGGAAAAAAGCTGTATATCAAGGTGATTTTCTCGATGCAAAAATTGCATCTAAAGGACTAGATCTTTGGATTAATAAGAAAAATATTAGATTTTATAAAAAATCATCAAGTGATATGACATTAGCTGATAATTTGGATTATGTGTTTCTTAAAACTGAATCAAATCCCAATAATTTCTTAAGCACAATACAATTTGATAAAGTTGTAGATTTATCTAGCAATCCAATTCCAATTAAATCGGGTGATTTAATTGGATACTTAGGAAAAAATATTGAAGATAATAACAAGACTCAGGATGGAGTAATTCATTTTGAAATTTTTTGTGATAGTAAAAATATTAGCTTTTTAGAAAATAAAAGTATATTACAACATTTTACAAATTCTGATTTAACTACAATGATAAACACTGATAGTTTTCTGGGAGGGTTATTTTATAAGGAGAAAAGAGGGCAAAGTATACTAAATAATTATGATGAAATTACATATATAGGTAAAAAAAAGGTAGATTATGAAGAGTTTAATTTTTCGAATTCGTCAACGCAATTAATCAATGCAAATAACTATCCAAAAGTTTGTACTGATATGGACTGGTTATATGGAAATAATCCATGGAGTAAAATTAATTATTTAGAGTTTTGTGATACGGATTATACGGCTGATATAGAAAATAAAATAAAAAAATTAAGCCCGAGTAAACAAAAGCAGTGGTTGTTTGTGGAAACTCACTCTGAATGGGCAAAAATAAATATTGAGAAAAGATATGCAGTATTAAAAACTGGTAAAAAAATAAATGCGAAAATAAAAATCCCCCAAATGAATGGTAATGAATTCAATAACTTTATTGATTACGCTTCAGAGTTTTGTTTTTGGGAAGAAGTGAAGACATTACCTGCTTTTGATAGTATTGTGAATTTTAATCCAATCTATTTCTTGGAAAGGTTAGATCGGTGTTTTAGTCCTTTATCTTTTATTAGTTCAGATGATATGTTTGAATACCTTAGATATGTGGTTAATAATTCACAAATTTTAATTCAAGAAAGATTAGATCAATTAAAAAATTGGAAAGCTAATAGATTTTCAAAAACATATACTATTTCTAATGAATTTAAAAAATGGTTTGGTTATCAATTAAATGTAATTGTTAATCCAAATACGCATCATACTAGTACTCCAGTAAATAATGTTCCGACCATAGATTTGGCAGTTACACATATTATTGATGTTTTAGAAAAAATTAATAATTTTTTTAAAAGTATAGAATTTAAGAGTTTTGTTAGTGGTATTGGAATTGATGAAAATTATGAAAATACGTATGCGTATGTATTTTCTCATGCTAAATTGAATAGACCAATTTTTTTAGCGTATTGCTTAGTAAAAAAAGATATTAGATTAAATAATGGGAAATATATATTTGATTTAAATATAAATAATTTTACCGAAGAAGCTGTTAATACAATTTGCCACGAATTAAGTCATTTTGACGACCTTGGAGGTTTGGATGATGTATACGCAATTATTAATGGTATACAATTTGGTCCATATGGAGATAAATCTTGTGAACAATTAGCTTCATATCACCCAAGTGCTAGTTTGATAAATTCTGATAATTTGAGTTTTTTTATTCAAGGAAATAATTTTAAAAATGAAATTACTCTTGTTTAATATTATATTTTTTATATTTTTTATATTTTTTATATTTTTTATGGAGACTTCTATGGCTAAAAATTATGAAATTAAATATAATGGGAATAACTTTAATATTCCTGAAAATTTACTAATTATTAGTGATACTGAAAAATTTAAAATAAATAGTAATTTTTCAAAATTAGACATTATAAAACTTGATGAAATAATGAATCTTGCATATTTACCATTAAATTTAAAAGTTTCAGGTAGTTTTGAAAAGGATTATTTAAATATTGAATTATTAATTGAGAATTTTACTAATGAAAAGTGGTTTATTCCATCGCCATTAATGTATCATGGAAATCGTTTTTTAACTCTAGCTGATGATTCTGGGGTATATTACTATCCAAGTATTGAATATAAAAATCGTGTTGTGACGAATGATGAGACATTTTTTTTGGTAGAAGAAAAAGATATTATAAAAATAAATTATAAGCTAAATTTAACAGAAAGATTATGTACTCATGTCACTAAAATTTCTGTTAATCATAGTTTTTCACCTAAAATGTTAACTACTGATAAGTATATTTTAGAAACAAAATTTATTAGAGCAGCTGTAAAATCTGAAAATTTTCTAAATATTGATTGTAAAAATAAATTAATAGATAGTTTTGTTAATAAATAGTATTTATTAACATTTTTCTAAGTGAAATAACTTAATGTTATTTTTTGATTTGAAGATACCTGTACATGGTATTTAGTATGTAGGTCACCCTGTATAGCTAAAAAACCAATATGAGCTACAATAGAAAAAACACTAAGATTTAGGATCATGCCAAAAACATATTCTGTCGATCTACGCGAAAAAGTCATGCAGTTTTATAAAGAATCACAGCATAAATCCAAAACGTGTGAACTATTTAATATTGCAAGAACCACCCTAGATGATTGGATCCTACTCGAACAGCAGACTGGTCAGCTCAAACAGCCTAAACCTCAAAATGCAGGACGCCCTTCGAGGATTCGAGATCTTCAAGCCTTTGAGCACTTCGTAAAAAATACACCTTTTACTCAGGCGAAAGATCTTGTCCCTCTGTTTGAACAACAATTCGGTTATACCGTTGGCTATCATGTCATTTTAAAAGCCCTTAATAAGATGGGATGGACGCGTAAAAAAAGAGTTTTATTTACAGACAAGCCTGTAAATTAAGTCGTGCTGTATTTGAATGGTTCCTACCTCAATGGAAGAAGCAATATGGCGAGGA
>NZ_JCAKMY010000005.1:0-204 GCF_059515845.1 Acinetobacter sp. CY79 | reverse complement strand
TCATATTCTTTATATTGATGAATCAGGCATCAATACCAATGAAATAGCAGAATATGGTTGGTCTCCAAGAGGCCAGCGATGTCATTCCTTAAGATCAGGTGGACATGGTACCAGACTCAGCATGATCAGTGCCGTCAGATCAAATGCACCATTCAAATTTATTCAACCTTTAGTGTTTCAAGGCTCATGTGATCGGAGTATTTT